>CAYPLD010000101.1:0-3660 GCA_964411485.1 uncultured Elusimicrobiaceae bacterium
ATAAAAAGAAAATTACTGAGTTTTTAATCTAAATAATTTTTAAGCTTATGCTTTCTTTTCCTCAGTGATTTTTGCACTGTTTCTTAAAAATTCAAATACTTTTCGTTCGTTCAAACTTGCTAGTATCTGATGCTTTTGCTTTTCGAAAAACTCAGTAATTTTCTTTTTATCCTCGTCAGTCTTTCCGTTTCTTTCTAAAGCAGTCGCTAATTCTTTGTTTACATCATCATCACTCGCTTGAATTTTTTCTTTATCAGCTATCGCATGGATAACATATCCAATTCTCAAATCTCGTTCAACATTTGGTCGAACCCGCTCTGCCATTCCTTTCTTTTGCTCATCAGTGATTTCCGGCAACTTCTGTCCTTGAGCTCCACCCATCTGACCAGCAAATTGCTTGATAAAATTCTCAACGTTCATATTTGTATGGTAATCCACTAAACTTGCTGGTAATTCAAAATTATTTTCTTTACCCAAAACTTCTTCAATCTGTTTTACAACATCTTGTTCGCTTTGCTGTTTTGCTTCTTTGCCCATCATTTCTTTGACGTGATTTTTGAAAGTTTCAACATCAGTAAATTTCATCGTCTTTACAAATTCATCATTCAATTCCGGTAAAACTTTTTTCTTCAATTCCAAAATCTCAACTTTGAATTTTATCGTTGTCTTTTCATCAATCTTACTTTCAAATTCTCTTGTATCACCTTTTTTTGCACCTTTGATTGCATCAGTCATTCCAGCAATACCTTGTGGCGATGACATATCTATCAATTCATTGTCAGAACTATATTTATCATCTTTTTTTCCATCTTTCTCGCCGATATATTTTACGCTCACGAAACTATCTGCTTGGACTGTCGCATCAGCTGAATCCGGTTCTAATCGACTGTTATATTCCAAAATTTCTTTCATTTTGTTATCAAAATCTGCATCTGATACTACTTCGCTTTTCTTGGTTACTTTTATGCCTTTATAACCTTTGACATCAAATTCTGGTGCGATATCAACATTCATTTCAAAACTAAAACTTTTGTCTTTATCGAATGCAGAAAAATCTGCTTTTGTTAAATTTGGCATACTCACTGCTTTGATTTTATTTTCAGATAATGCAATACCCATCGCTTCTTTTATGGTGATATCCAATGCTTCTTGCTTGATGTTTGCAACAAAATTTTTCTTAACCATATCCGCAGGTGCTTTACCTTTTCTGAAACCTTCAACTTGAGCTGATTCTTGTACTTTTTTGAAACCATCTTCAAAAGCTTTGTTTACTAAATCTGCTTTTACATCAATTGTTAAGGACAATTGGCATCCTTTTTTATCTTTCTTTGCTATCTTTACACTTTTTACCAAGTTCATTTTTTCTTCTCCTATAAATTAAAAAGTTATGGTAGACCTACGAAAATCGCCAGATTTGCTTTTTTTCGAAGCCGACTTTTTTACGAGTATTTTTGAAAACCTACGAAAATCGCCAGATTTGCTTTTTTTCGAAGCCGACTTTTTACGTGGAGTACATTCAGCGAATACTCCGAAGGAGTAGCGGTACTCGAGTAAAAAGAGGCAAAGAAAAAAAGCAAATATGTGATTTTCGTGGACGGAGAGGGACTTGAACCCTCAAGAACTTGCGTTCACATGGTCCTAAGCCATGCGCGTCTGCCAATTCCGCCACCCGTCCAAAATCTTAACAAAACCTCTTACAATTATAAGAGGTATCTTTCATAGCTTTATTTAATTGCTATAATCTTATTATAACAAATCCGAGCATTATTATAAAGGAGAAAAAAATGAAAAAATATAATATTCTGGTGCTAATAACCCTTCTTTTATTTATCACAAGTATAGGACACACTCAATACACCATCGGCAACACTTTAGATGGTATAGACATCACACAAGAAGCAGAAAACGCTAGACTCGAAAGTATGACTAATAGATATTTCAGCTATCTATATGACAGTTTTCCTGAAGAAGGCACAAGAAGAGGACTTCGAGATTCTAATAAAAACTTATCGGAACGAACAATGGAAAGCAATAAAAAAAGAGTAAAAAATCTAAGTTCATTTCTAAAAAGTTTGAAAAGTATTGATTATGAAAATTTATCCGTAAACAGAAAAATAGAATACGACATAATAAAAAATAAAGCAGAACTTGTTATTTTTGAAATAAACAAATTAGGATATTTGAAGAAAAATCCATACATCTATATAAACGCAGTGGATAGTATTTACGATCTTTATATGGATAGAGGATTACCTAAAAACTTAAGATCTCGTGACGCTAATAATAGGGTCGAACAACTACCAGAAATATTAAAATCAGGAAAACAAAATCTATATAAACCATCACATTTTTTAACATCTATCGCGATAAAAAAAGCAAAAAAAGCGTACGATAGTATAGATGAGATTGAACCATTTTTGAGAGCACCAGCAATTGATGATTTCTCTAAATCACAAGTATCGCAAAATTTGAAAACTGCTAAAAAAGAAATAGCAGATTTTCAAACATTTCTAGCCAAAGATTCACTATCACAACCGGACACAGATTATCGATTGGGTGAATCAACTTTTATGTATATGCTTGAGATTAAATATCACACAGATATTTCCGCCAAAAAACTTGAAAAAATGCTCGAGGATTATTATTTCGAAACTAAAGAAAATCTGCTCGCAAATATAAGAGTGATGTTAGACATTAAAGACCCAGCACCCGTGAGTTTGGCTAATCTGAAAGAAGCAAAGAATGTATCATTGAACTATCCAAAAGAGGACCAAATAATCCCAACTTTTGTGAGGATATATAATGAATCATTGGAACATTTTAAGAGTTTGAATATTTTACCGGAAATCACACAAAACATAAAACTAGATACTCCCCCCAGCTATTATAAAAGTGCGACAAACCCCGTGTTTTATTTCAAGCCATTTCCTTTTTATAATGTTGGTGATATCATTTTGTATTTGAGCTTGCCCGAAAGTTTTAAAAATGAAGAAAATAAAATGATGGCAAAAGAAAAATTTAGTTATTCTAATATCAAAGTTATTATAGCCAAATACATGATGCCCGGTACACATCTAAAAAATTCTTATGGCTCGAAAGCTCGTATCATAAAAATGTCTGATAACGATACTATGATAAATGGCTGGCAATTATATAGTTTGCATCTTGCAGACGAATTTGGTTTGATGAAACTCAAAACTGAAAAATTTTATTTAGCATTGGAGCAATATACAATCGCTACAAGAGCGTTGACAAGTTTCAAACTTCAAACTAAAGAATTTAGTTCAAAAGATGCAATCGGATTTTTGCAAAGTGCGACGGTATCTAAACCTCAAGCAATGTATTATCTCGAGGATATAGCATTGAATCCTGTGAAAAATGTATCTTATGTTTTGGGATATGAAGATATTCTTGAAGCGAGAGAAGAATATGAAGAAAAATTTGGTTTACTTTGGTTTCACGAAACACTTCTAGATTTAGATAATATTCCAAGTTCTTATATAGAAAACGAAATGAAAAGATTGTATAAAAAAGAGAAAAAGAATAGAAAGAATTAAAGAATTAATTGTGAAAAATAATATTTCCTTGCAAATCTAACGAAACTTTAACGAATTTTTCTAGTTTTGGATCAAATACATAGTGTTCCAAATATTCTGCTGG
>CAYPLD010000102.1:0-3649 GCA_964411485.1 uncultured Elusimicrobiaceae bacterium
TTCTCCCTTTTTCAAAAGGGAGTACCCGAACGAAAGTGAGGGGGAGGGATTTATTTTATAAAGTTTTTTATCTTGGTATAGGTTTTTGGACTTATTATATGTTCCATCTTACAAGCATCGTTTTCGGCAGTCTTTTTGTCGATTTTAAGTACATCTGTAAGGAATTTCATTAAAGTTTTGTGTTTTTCCTCGATTTTCTCTGCCATTTGACGACCTTCTGTCGTCAAATGGATATGTCCATATCGCTCTTGTTTTATTAGCTTATGTTTTTTTAATGTGGTCAATGCACCAGTGACGCTCGGCATTTTGACTTCCAATTGATTTTTTATATCCTTCACTTGAGCATAACCTTTAGTTTTGCAGGTTTTGATTATTGCTTCAAGATAATCTTCCATATTCGAGCTTAATTTTTTTGCCATATTTATATAATACCAAAAAACCCTATAGTACTAAAGTACCATAAGCTACTAGTACTAAAGTACCTTGTGCGAAAATGGGGTGGTTGGTAAAATATAGTTGTAATATTAAAAACAGGAGAAAATAAAATGAAAAAAATAATATTAACAATATTAACAATATCTTTGATGATTCCAGGTTTAGTATCAGCACGGAATTATAATGATTTAAGTGAGAAAGTGGATTCTATGTTAGATTCAAATGTGAAAATAGAAAGAGTTTTCTCATTATCCGAAATTGCTAATGAGTGGAATAAGGATCCAAGCACTAATATAGTTTGTACTACTGATATATGTTTAGGTTTGGAAGTAATGATGAATATTCCATTTGAGAAGGAAAATCTTATAGCACTTTTAACCGAATATCAAAACATTGAACAGGAAAGTTTGAAAGGACAATTTGTTATTGGTGAAAACCAAGTTAAAGATTACACAACAATGTCACTTTCTGATTTAGAAGAAGAATTTTTGATAATTTTTTCAAAAGAACTTGCAAATGGGTTGCTATATGCAGATATAGAACAGCCCATATTTCAAAATACTTACAATAAAATTTTAGCTTTCTATAGAAATGATGGTAAAGATTCAAATATATTTTATATAGGCGATATAGAAATAAGAGGGACGGAAGAAGCAAAAAAGATAATAAAATATGTATTAACTGGTCTTAAAATGACGAAAAACTTATATTCTCCCGGTGCAAAAAGCTATTTAGAAACGCAAATTAATAAAGAGCAGAATAGAAATCCAATATCTGAAGGAATAAAACAAAACTATGTAGAATTTGCAGATATATTGTATCTAATTTTAGGTGGTGGTTTTGCCAAAAATTTAGGTGTTGATCCTTTTAATAATAACGAAATAACCAAACCAGAATATAAAACGCTTTTTGAAAGTTTTATGGACTATTATTATATATCAAATAAGGCAACAGTCATACAGAGAGATACGGCGAAAAGTTTAGGTATGACTTTTATTCCAATAAGTAAAGATACAATAAAATTAGCAAATAAAGGTATAGATTCTGAAATATACACAATTCTTGAAGAAGAACTAGTAAAACCTTTTAATAATCCGAATAAAGCAGGTCATAATGAAGCAATGGCTGTATTGATGGATTATTTTCCAAACAGACAAGAATTCTCAATGGAAGAAGTAGTAAAATACGATAAGCTTAAAACGGAAAATGAAGAAGCGTTTGGCAATGCTTATACTTTATCGATAATCGGAGATATGCTAATTCCTTATGGAACAATTTTTAAGGGAGTAGCAATTGGAGCAAAATTTGCAGTAATAATGCCTGTTGCCTTGAAATCTGCTAGAACGATGAAGTCATTTAAGGCATTGAGGTCAAATACATTAGCATTACTTGGAAAAATGAATCCACTTAAAAAAGCTGCTAACATAAATACGATTAAAAAAGAAGTTAAGGTCATAAAGATGTATCCAGAAAATTTAAGAGAGCCCATTCAAATGAAAAAAGCAGCTGGATTTGATGGTATAGACCCTAATTATAGACCTACTAATACGAATGTTAATACAGCTAGAAATAGCATGTCAAAAGGGAACAATCCAGAAAGTGCATCTAGTATGAACCAAAAAGGAATAAATAAAATTAGTAACAAAAGTAATGCTACTAAAAATGCGGAAAGCACTAATGGGATCATAAAAAAACAGGTAAAAGTAAAAATCTCAAATGGTACAAGTAAAGATGGAAATTTAGTAACAGTTCGAACTTATGAAAATGGGAAAAAAGTAATTATAACTAGATGTAAAGATAATGGAACACTACAACAAATAGTCATGAGAGATAAATATGGAAATAGAATTAAGAAGGTGTACTCTGCCGATGGAAAAGAGATTGATGTTTTTAAAATTGGTGTTGATGGCACAGAAACAAGACTTTTTTATGGTAATTTACAAGTTGGTTTCGATGGAGATAAAATGGTGCTTTACTGTGCGGATGATGTTGTGGAGAAAAAATTTAATGATGGAACAATAACCTATGATTGGACTAATAGAGAAAGCGGTATTAGACATAGAAAAGATAGACTAAATCATGAAGAAGGAGCTGGTATTTTTTCTAATTTTGATGAAAATGGAAAAAGAGTAGTAGAAAAAGAAATATATACACAGTATGATGACATTGGAGTAGTAAAACCAGAAAACGGTGAAGAGACAAAAATTTTTGCTGATAAAATTAGTGTAAGAACTATAGATGAAAATGGTAAAGTGAATCGTGTTGAAACAAAAGATTTAGCAAAAAGAACACATGCTATAGAAGATACCAAAGGCAGCAAAAAGGTTCATTTAGAAGAGTGGGATGATGGTTTTAAGACGATAGAGGAAAGTCAAAATGGAGAAAAAGTAAGGAACAGAACCTTTGATGATTTTGGTAGAATTTCAGAGATTGACACAGATAGTAGATTTGTTAAATATACCTATCTTGAAGAATCTACAAAAGCTGAAGATATAGTAAAAATAGAAAAGATTGACAAAGTAAAACAAACTAGAAGTGTTGTAGAATTTGGAAAAGGTAAAAGTAGTGTAAAAAACATCTCATTTAGAGATAAAAGTAATTTAGAAATAACTCGAGATATAGAAGGAAGAGTAATAGAATTAGAATTAGAATTAGAGGATGGTTCTACGGGTATGTCTAAAACAATACATTACGATTGGCTAGATGATGGACGAGTTATTAAACAAGAAATTTTAGATGGTTATACGGATATAAAGACTGTTTATGATGGAGAGAAAAATATTTTACAAAAAGTGGAAACAGTTGTAGACGAGAATCATAATGTGTTATCCAAAATAGATTTGATAGTACCAAAATCGTTACCTTTGCCAAAATAAAGGATTTTGAATATTATTGCATTGCAATCACAAAACACCCCTAGCCAGTGCGAGTCGCACACATATTTTGGCTAGGGGTTTTTTATGTTTTACACTTATTTGTAGTATAATATTAATATATACATTCACACAAGGACAATTAATAAATGAGCAATAAAGAGAATAAATATTCAAATACGGTTTTACTACCAAAAACAGATTTTCCAATGAGAGCTGGACTAGCTAAAAAAGAGCCAACTATCATAGATTTCTGGAACAAATTAGATTTATATAACAAAATGCTCGATACCAATAAAAAGAACGAGCATTTTGTGCTACACGACGGACCCCCATACGCA
>CAYPLD010000103.1:0-3634 GCA_964411485.1 uncultured Elusimicrobiaceae bacterium
ATTGACCTATTTAGCTAAATAGGTCAATAATGTAAATTCGTTATTTGTTCTTTTTATCCTAGATTGCGGATCAAGTCCGCAATCACAGGGAGTTGAGATTGCCACAGCAAATTCACACGTGTGAATTTGCTTCGCAATGACAAAAGAAATCCCTCCCCCTCACTTCGTTCGGGTACTTCACAGAGTCTGTGTTAACAACCTTTTACAAAAGCAAGAAAATACAAAAATAATTTACAAGTATTTTGAATTTTTTTTGAGAGGCCACCCCAAATGGGGTGGCCTCTTTTTTTTCTAAAATCTTAACTCTGCAGGTTTTTACAAATATTTTACAAAGACAACTGAATATAAAAAAATCTTAAGTTTTGAGCGGTTTTCGAGGCATTTTGAACCGAAGAGTACAAATCGGAGGAGATCTTTCGACTTCGCTCAAGATGACTCCCTACGGGGTCACTTAAGGTTCAAAAAAACAAAGAAAACCGCCAAAAATTAAGATTTTTACATCCACAAAGGCAACTTCGTTACTTTGTCTTTCTTTCTTACTTTAGGATTTCCGACCAACTCCTGAATAAATATTTCACATGCAAAAACTCGAGTTCCACTCATCAAATGTCCACCGATTAATCCGCCTTCATCGTCGGACAAAGTAATATGAGCGTGAACCATCGGACGATTATCCATAATACTAATATTTCCCATTAAAGAAACTATTTCTAGCTCCTCGTCAAGCACATGTTTTTCGTATTTCTTTTTCTTCTGATGATAATAACCCATCGTAGCGTTCTGTACCGCACCAATCGCGTTCACAACACCACACTTTATCTGATTATCGTGACAAAAGTCTACTATCGCAGCCAATAAATCTTCACCTTTTTTCATCCTAAATATATAGGTTCTACCTGTTAGATATGGTTTTTCTTCTGGCATATTAAACTCCTTTTATTTTGAAAAATTTAACACCAACTTTTCTTTTTTTGTTTTCTTTCTTTTAGATATAATCTCACTGCTTTCAATTGATTGTTCGCATCCAAACCTGCTTCCTTAAATACTTTTACTGCCTGTCCGCTACCCAAATAATGTCCTTTTTGATATGGGTGCATCGTATGTTCCAACCCTTTTTGAGAATTGATGAAATAATACATCGTAGCTTTAGTAAAGTCCGTAATACCCATCGCTTCTTGTCTTAATTTTGCCGGCATAATCTTTTCTTGCTCTTTTGCTGGCAACATATCAAACAATTCTTTACTTGATACATAAAATACGTTCAATTTTACGCCTTCTTTCTTGAGTTTAGGTAATACTTCCTCGATAAATGCACCACCCACACCATTACCTTGAAGGACGATTGTACCATCAGCATTTCTATATTTACATATTGCTTGCACCCCTTTTGATGCGTCAGTTGACGGACAAATCCCTAATTTTTTTCTATCCAAAACATTTTCATTAGGTCTTGTCACGAAAGGTGCCAAAATTGCTGGTCGTTTTTTAAGTGCCGTTATCATAATAGGCCAAATTTCTGCACCATCTAAAGCTGTAACAGTGATTGATGTACCTTTTGGAAAATTCTCTTGCAATAATTGTAATGCTTGAGGATCAGCATGGGTCGGACCATCTTCACCAGTTTTCAAACCTGCGTGTGCGTTCAACATAATGAAAGTATTATAAGGTTTTTTATCGACGTGATTTCTTGTTTGCTGACCGATTGCATGCAATCTCACTGCGACATGTTCCAACGCTGCGATGAACGCACCATACGAACTACACAAACCGATATGTTTTCCAAAAGCTGAAACGCCTGTCATAATTGCACCCATTCCGTCTTCACAAATTCCTCCAATAGAAAGTAATCTTGCTTTTGGATTTTTTTGCTTATTATAAAATCCTGCTGGAAATTTTGCCACAACATTACTTGTATTTGTTGAGCCACTCAAATCAGCCGATGTCGCCAATAACGCACCTCGACTTTGCTTATTCAAATAGCCAAGCATATCGCCCATCACTCCTCGTAATGTTACGCTCGAACCCGGTTTTACAAATAATTGTTTTGGCGTTTTCTTTGCGTCGAACTTATTATAAATTGTCGATACATTTCCAACACCTGCTTGTGGTTTTCGTTTCAAACTTTCTAATCTTTTTTTCGAGCTTGCAAGTTTGTTCGACGCAGTTTTACACAAACCTTTTCGCTTTTCTAACGCCGTTCTGATTGTCAAAAGTGTGTTCCAAAAACATTCTTCAATGCCGTCTTCTGTTTTTGCACCGCAGAATCGTGGCATCTTTACGCCGAAAGTTTTTTCAAATTCGTTTAACGCTTTATAGAAATCGTCCGAACTGAATTTATGTCCACCACCATGCGAACCTCTGCCCTCTATCCCGTATTTCCAGCCTTTGACCGTTCTATAAACAATCGCTGTTGGCTGTGTCGATTTTAATTCTTTAGCAAATTTTTGTGCTGCAAAAATTTGCTCAAAGCAATGCCCATTATCCACGTATATAACATTCCAATCATGTGTATAAAAAAGTTCTTGTGGAAGCCATTGAACATAATCACCCGGCGTTTTTCCGTCAGCTGTTACGTGGTTAGAATCTATCGATGCTTGATTCCAATCGATATGCACAATTGCATTGTTTATTCCCGATGTCGCAGCCGAACTTACCACTTCTGATACTCTACCCGGAGTCAATCCACCCTCACCTTCGATGATATGAATTTGTGGTGCTTTGCTACCATAATAATCTGCACAACCAAAAGCTAAACCTAAACTTGAACCCATACCAACACCACTTGCACCCGTCGATAATTTTACGAACGGAGTATTCGGAGCTGGATGTCCGTCTAATGCTTTGCTTTTGAATTTTCTGAAAAGTTTTGTTTTTGTAACAGGATTTTTTCTGAACCCTAATAAATCTTCTAATCGTAATTGATTGTCGATACCTTTTGCTAAAAGATTTTTGTTTCCGACTCTGACTAATTCATTTCTCAATCCCCACATCGCATAAAGACCCATCGCTTTATGACCTGCTGCATAAGAAATTAAATCGTTATCAAATCGATTTGGATTTGAAAAATCATAATCCATTTCGTTGAATAGCAAACCTTCTACTATTCTGCCTGATGATATACTCCCACCCGGATGACCCGATGTAGGTGCATAGTTAAATAATACCGCACATAATGTTCTATACATAACATCAATGTTTTGGAAAAATTCTATATCACTTTTAGAGGTCTGATATTTTTTATCTTTTAGAATATCCTTGACCTCGAAATACTGAGCTCTTTTGTTAGTAAGTCCAAACTTTTTTGCTTTTTTGTTCATCTAATCCTCCGAATTTATTTCTATACATAATACGTAGACATATATTATAACTATTTTTGCGGATAATTTCCTATTATCTCAATAAATTGCTAGAATTTAGTTGTAGAAATAAATTCGGAGGGTGAGAAAGATGACAATATCGTATAAAGAACTAGGTTTTGTGAACACAAAAGAGATGTTCAAAAACGCGATGAAAGACGGCTACGCTGTACCGGCGTATAATTTCAACAATTTAGAACAATTACAGGCGATAATCACTGCCTGTGCGGAGAGTAAATCACCTGTGATTTTACAAGTATCAAAAGGTGCAAGAAACT
>CAYPLD010000104.1:0-1597 GCA_964411485.1 uncultured Elusimicrobiaceae bacterium
AAAAAGTGAGTTAGTTTACCCGTTGTATTACCAACTTTTTGGGTTTTGTTCATTTTTGATTGAATCCATTTCCAAGTATCGTTAAAATTTTTATTTACACAAAGCAATCCGTGTTTACCACGTTTCCCAAAAAGTTGGTCTGGCTTTGCTACTAGTTTTGTTGTTTTGAGCCACGGATGTTTTTTTAGAACATCCTTTTGTTTACATTCTGGGGTGATTAATGCGAGCATTTTTGCTCTTTTATTATAACCTGAAAAATCTTTTGATAAGTAATTGAATAATACTTTTTTTCCGTCGTATTCTCGTATCCCTTTCACAGCCATATTTTTCCTCGTTTAAGTTGCGAAGGGTTGTTGAAAAACAACCCTTCGCTCTATTTTTATTTTTGTTTCATTAATTCTTTAAGTTTCTCTTCTACTTTATCCAAAAACTGCTCTGTTGTTTGATGTGTTTTTGGCTTTTCGTCCATAAGTGGTACTAAATCTTTTGTCACTATTCCACTTTCGATACAATCTATAACTGCTTTTTCCAAATTCTCACCAAACTTTACAACATCTGGAGTTTTGTCTAGCTCACCACGTTTTTTGATTGCACCTGTCCACGCAAAAATACTTGCAACTGAATTTGTACTTGTTTTTTCGCCTTTCAAGTGTCTGTAATAGTGTCGTTTGACCGTTCCATGTGCCGCTTCGTATTCAAATTGTCCTTTTGGTGATACCAACACACTTGTCATCATACCTAATGAACCGAAACCTGCTGCAATCATATCAGAAAATACGTCGCCGTCATAATTTCTCATCGCCCACAATACATTACCTTCGTGTTTCATTATTTGAGCTACTGCATCGTCGATAAGGAAGTAGTTATATTTTATGCCAGCTTTTTCAAATTCTGTCATTCTATCTGCTACTAAAGCACCAAAAATATTTTTGAACCTTGTATGATACTTTTTTGAAATGGTATCTTTCACAGCAAACCATAAATCAATCTTTTCGCTCAACGCATAGTTGATACAACTTGTCGCAAAGTCCGTGATAGATTTATCAGTATTATGAACACCCATTATCACACCACTATTTTCAAACTCATGGATTGTCGATCTTGTTTCGCCATTACCATCTGCTGGAGTAAATACTAATTCCGCAGTTCCCGGTCTGCCGATAACCATTTCTACGTTTTTATACAAATCGCCATAAGCGTGTCTGCCTACAATGATTGGTTTCTTCCAGTTTCTTACCGCCGGTTTGATGTTTTTCACCATTATCGGTTTTCTGAAAACTGTTCCACCTAGATATGATCTAATTTGACCATTCGGTGATCTCCATTGTTTTTTCAAATCGTATTCTTTGACCCTATCATCGTCTGGAGTGATAGTCGCACATTTCACGCCCACCCCTAATTCTTCTATCGCTTTTGCTGATTCTAATGTTATTTTGTCATCTGTTTCATCTCTGGATTTAACACCCAAATCGTAATATTTCAACTCTACATCTAGATACGGATGTATAAACTTATCCTTAATCATCTGCCAGATGATTCGTGTCATTTCATCGCCGTCCATTTCTACTATTGGTGTTTTTACCTTAATCTTTGCCAT
>CAYPLD010000104.1:1697-3622 GCA_964411485.1 uncultured Elusimicrobiaceae bacterium
CCTTTGGTTTCGTTCTTTAGAATGATGTCCTCACCTTTCTCTAAAGATTCTTTCCAGTTCTGTGCTGATATTTTGTCCTCAAAATCTATTTTGCCATAATCTTCAGCGTTCTTGAACATCAATGGTAATATACCAAAATTTACAAGATTTGCCGCATGGATTCTTTCTAAATTTTTCACTACCACAGCTTTTACGCCAAGATACATCGGACACATCGCCGCATGTTCTCGACTCGAACCTTGACCATAACTGTCGCCTGCTACTATTATATTATGTCTGCCTTCTTTTTTGTTCGCCAAACATTTTTTGTAAAAATCCTTGTCGATATTCTCAAATACAAATTCACTATACTTGTTTATGTTCGATCTATACTTCAATCGTGGACCCGCCGGCATTATGTGATCCGTTGTGATTTTATCGCCGACTTTTATCATAACATCACCCGTTAAACTTTCCGGCATACCTTCATTTGCCGGCGGGTTACCTATGTTCGGTCCGCGAAAAATATCCACACTTTTCTTCTCGCCATCTAAATTCAAAAACATACTATCATCTACTAAAAACACATCTGGCTCAGAAATTTCTGGATATTTTTCGCCAGCGTTTTCAGGGCTCACAAATTTTCCATTAATTGCCGCGAGTGCCGCAATTTCTGGACTTACCAAATATGCTTGAGCATCTTTTGTTCCGCTTCGACCCTCAAAATTTCTGTTAGAAGTTCTTGCTGTTATAGCTCCTGATTTTGGCGAAAAGCTATTTCCGATACAGAATCCACATGCACTTTCCAAAATTCTCGCACCAGCATTCACTAAATCAAGCATCGCTCCATTTTTTGTCAACATTTGGATAACCTGTCTTGAACCAGCCGCTATACCTAGACTTGTATCAGAGTGAGCGGTTTTACCTTTTAGTATATTCGCAACAATCATCATATCTCTATACGACGAATTAGTACACGACCCAATACAAACTTGATCGACTTTCATACCCTCGATTTCTTTGATTGATACTATATTACCCGGACTATGAGGTGCCGCCGCCAATGGCTCTATCTCTGACAAGTCCAAATCGATAACTTTATCGTATTCAGCATCGGCATCGGCTGATAATTCTATCCAATCATTTTCTCTATTTTGTGCTTTCAAAAATTGTTTTGTA
The DNA here is from genome assembly GCA_964411485.1 of uncultured Elusimicrobiaceae bacterium. Taxonomy (GTDB): domain Bacteria; phylum Elusimicrobiota; class Elusimicrobia; order Elusimicrobiales; family Elusimicrobiaceae; genus Pseudelusimicrobium. The sequence continues at coordinate 2,856 of CAYPLD010000104.1, forward strand.
ATTTCATCTGATGGAAAAATCGAAGTTGTGACACCCATCTCTGCACCCATATTTGTGATTGTTGCACGCTGTGGAACACTCAAAGTTTTTATACCTGTACCACCATATTCAATTATTACTCCAACATTTCCTTTTGTTGAAAGTATCGATAACATTTTTAAGATTACATCTTTTGCGGACACCCAAGGTTTTAATTTTCCAGTTAAGTTTACTTTGTAAACTTTTGGACAAGTCAAATAAAAATTTCCGCCACCCATCGTAACTGCGACATCAAGTCCGCCAGCTCCGATTGCGATTTGTCCGACACCGCCACCGGTCGGAGTATGCGAATCACTACCAACTAAAGTTGTACCCGGTTTACCAAATCTTTCTAAATGAACCTGATGACAAATTCCATTGCCTGCTCGAGAATAAACTACCCCAAATTTTTCTGCGACACTTTTCAAATATAAATGGTCATCATTATTTTCAAAACCAACTTGGACCGTGTTATGATCAACATAAGAAACTGATAAATCCGTTTTGACTTCTTTCATTCCCAACGCTTCAAATTGTAAGTACGCCATCGTTCCAGTTGCATCTTGAGTTAAAGTTTGATCCATGCGAATACCAATTTCTTTTCCTTTAATATATTCACCTTCTTTTAGATGTGCTTGTAAAATTTTTTCAACTATATTTTTTGACATTTTATTTTCCTCTTTCATTATATTTCTGTCATCCTGAACTTGTTTCAGGATCTTTTAGTAAGATGCTGAAATAAATTCAGC
>CAYPLD010000105.1:0-3547 GCA_964411485.1 uncultured Elusimicrobiaceae bacterium
TTCTTTCCTATCTGATAAATATGTTATTAAAGATAGAGAAAAAGAAATTTATAGTTGGTTTTTAAATTTTGAAAACACAAGACGAGTAAATAAAGATTTAGACGACGATAAACGAAGTATTGATTTAGTAGATTATCGTGAGAAAATTAGTCATAGTAGTGATAGTGCAGATTCAATAAGTTGGAGACATGACTTTTTATTGAAAGACTTGTTTCTTAATATTCCTAATATTGAACTAAAGGATAATAATAGAAATTTTACTCACGAACAAAGACTTGCTATTTTTAGAAAAAACGATAGTATTTGTCAGATAAAAAAACACTGCGATGGGGAAAAATGTAGTTGGGACAATTGGGATGCAGATCATATTATTCCTTGGTCAAAAGGTGGAAAAACATTGGTTGAAAATGGACAAGTTGCTTGTAGTAAATGCAATAAATCAAAATCAAATAGTATTTAATCTTAAAACAGGCAGGTTCGATATAACGAACCTGCCTGTTTTTTTGTTTTGCAAAAACCAAAGCCGTTTTGTATGATGTAAAAAAAGGAGAAATAAAATGAGTATTTTTACAAACCTATTAAAAGAACACAAAGAAAAAAACAAAACTACATATTTACAGCATTGGTTAAGTGATACCTATCCTAGATTTGGAAATGTAAAAGAGCACTGTCATTCCGAAAAAGGAATAATAATGTCCACTTTTGTAGTTTTAATGCTTCCTCTCATAGGATTTCCAATAGAGAATCCCAATAAAGATGCTAATGATATTTACGACACTTACAAACATCACCACAATGATGCATCTTTTTTTGAGCTTGGATGTTATTTAATGTGTCGTATAGATATGTGGTTTTTTCAAAATAAGCCAGAATTAAGAGAAAGATTAGTAGACCCTATTTTTGCAACCTTTGCAAGTTTGTTTAATAAAGCTTTAAAAATTGAAAATGCGGGAGATTTATTTAATCAAAGAGCTAAAATATATGGAGAACTTACAAGAAGCAAAAATTCTAATCATGAAACATTTCATCATTATATAACAGGCTTTATTTATGAAACAAAAGGTTCTATTTTACCTAAAGAACATAAAACGAGTGCTCCTCCTTTGGGAGATATTTTTGCTACAACTTTTTTAAAAATAGATCTTACAAACTGGGAATTAAAAACCATTCCACTAACTTTTAAAGTATTAGAAAGTTATACTGGCTTAATAGAAATGCTTGATAAACATAATAAGTAAATTTATCTCCAACAAGGATATAATTGTGAAAATCAAAATATATAAACTAACCATTCTTATAACAATCCTATTACTATTGGCATTATTTCCAATGCCTTATGGTTATTATCAATTTTTAAGAATAATTCTATGTTTCATAGCAATAATAATAGCTTATCGATTAAACCAAAAGAAATCTCTTAATTGGATTTTTTGGTCTAATATTTTTATAGCTATTCTCTATAATCCTATTCTCAGAATACATCTATGGAGAGAACTTTGGATTGTGATTAATGTCATCACAATTCTTTTTTACATAACATCAGCTTTTTCTCTTAAAAAGATTTTAAATAATAAATTGGAATTGTGGAGGTAGATAAATGAAGTACGTAATGATTTTTCTTGTAATCATTTTTTTAATAATTGTTTTCTTTAAAATTTTGCAACATAGCGCCAAATTTTAAAGAAAACAATTATTAAAAAAATGATTTTTCTTGTAATCATTTTTTTAATAATTGTTTTCTTTAAAATTTGGCGCTATGTTGCAAAAAAACCTTTAGGTAGAAAAATGATATTTTATGTTGATAATTTCAAAATCCTTTTATATACTATTTTGGAAAAAGAAATTGTAAAAAAACATAAAAATTATACTCAAGATGAAGCAGGAAATTTAGCCGCTACAATTGTAAATGAAATATTTGATTGCCATGAACATAAAACTAAAAATTTTATTATAAAAAATAAAGATTTAGTTAATGATGAAATGGTTTCTTTTGGTAAAAACTACTCAAATTTAAGACAATATATTACAGATGCTGTGCGAGTACATCATCAAGCCAATTATATGTTAACAGGTAAAATAAATGAAAACTTTCATAAAGCAACTCGAAACTTGAAAAATAAAGGACTTTTTATAGAAGGAGGAATTAGACCTTCTCCTAACAAATTTCCTAAAGATGTGAAAAAACTATGTTTGAAGTACACTAATAAAGAATTTATGTTTATAAATTACCCCAAGGCACCGAATGGTGGCTTGGGGTAAATTCTTCTCACGCCCAACCAGTGGTATTAGGGAATGTATTTTAAGAATCTCGTCGCCTCCGAGTTCGTAAATATATTCCCTAATGCCACTAAAAAAATAATCTCTTATTTTCTCTGTTTATTTTTGTTACAAACAAAAACCCCCTAGCCACGTGGCTAGGGGGTCTTTAAATTTTCAAACTGTTTAGCTTACTTTAAGTTTGGATACAACGGAAACTTTTTACAAAACTCCGCTACCTGCTTCTGTATCCCCGCCAAATAAGCCTCATCATCATGATGTGCCAATGCATCATCAATAAATCTAGCCACCTGCATCATATCGCCATCTTTCATTCCGCGAGTCGTAATCGCAGGCGTGCCAATCCGAATCCCACTTGTGATTAATGGTTTCTCTGGGTCGTATGGTATGGTATTTTTATTAACAGTTATCCCAGCTTTATCAAGACACTCTTCAGCGATTTTTCCAGTCAATTTTTTCGGTCGCAAATCGACAGACAAAACATGACAATCCGTCCCGCCAGAAACAATCCGATAACCCAACTTCTCCAACTCGGTCGCCAACTGGCTCGCATTCTTTTTGACCTGCTTTTGATATTCCTTAAATTCCGGTTTCAATGCCTCGCCAAAACAAATTGCTTTACCAGCAATCACATGCTCCAATGGTCCACCCTGATTCCCCGGAAAAACCGATCGGTTCACAGCTTTTCTATGTTGTTCTTTACAAAGAATCAATCCACCTCTTGGTCCTCGTAATGTTTTGTGAGTTGTCGTCGTAACAATATCTGCGTAAGGCACTGGATTTGGATATTCCCCCGCCGCAACTAATCCCGCATAATGTGCGATATCACATACCAAATATGCTCCGACTTTATCAGCGATTTCCCGCAACCTTTTCCAATCGAAAATTCTTGAATAGCTAGATGCACCCATCATCATAAGTTTCGGTTTGACTTCCATCGCTACTCTTTCGGCTTCGTCATAATCAATCATTTCGGTTTCTTTGTCGACCATAATTGATCCGACTTTGAAATATTTTCCGCTAAAACTTAATGGGTGACCATGTGTTAGGTGTCCGCCGTGGTCGAGGGATAATCCTAAAATTGTATCGCCGGGATTAATCAAAGAAAGATATGCCGCAATATTAGCTTGTGTGCCACTATGTGGTTGGACGTTCGCATGTTCTGCACCAAACAATTCTTTTGCTCTTTCTATTGCGATGTTTTCCGTAACATCAACATTTTCACAACCACCATAATATCTTCTGCCCGGATAACCTTCGGCGTATTTGT
>CAYPLD010000106.1:0-3450 GCA_964411485.1 uncultured Elusimicrobiaceae bacterium
TCCCTCACCGCAAGCGGTCCCCTCCCTTTTCAAAAAGGGAGAAAGTTATTTTGTAGTAAAGGTTTTACATTGATTGAATTATTGCTGGTGGTGCTTATAATAGCAATACTTGGTGCGATAGCTTTACCACAATATATGGTAGCAAGAGATAAAGCACATCTTGTAGGTTTAATGACAATAGGTGGAAATGTAACTGATGCTTTGGATAGGGTAAGTCTTTATGATAGTGTTGAGATAGATGATGCTGGAGCTTTAGACAAATTGGATATAAGTTTTAAACAAAGCGAAGTAGATGGAGGCGGTGATTGTACTGGTGGTACTTGTAGAATAACAGTTTCTGGTAAAGATTATAAGCTTTCTACTCGTTTAAATCTTAGTGGTACTCAAGGTAATAATGTAGCTAGATTTTATTCTTATACCAATCCAACTTTTGGATTACTCTATGTTGTGACGGATACATATAATGCCTCCTATAATTATAAGCTTTGGTGTGTATATACTTGGAGTCCTAGGGAGGTGGTACTAGATTCAGATAGATGTTTTAAAATGGCTAGAAGTTTAGGAGCAACTTGTAATTCTACTTATTGTCTTTTCAATTAAATAAATTTCAAATGAAATGAAACTCCCCGGGTGTAGACCCGGGGAGTTTCATTTTAAGATTATAATTTTCTTATAAACTCTTTTTAGCTATATCTACCAACTGCTTAAATGATTTTGGATCTTTAATCGCCATTTCGCTTAACATTTTTCTGTTCAAGCTAATTTCAGCTTTTTTAAGACCATTGATGAATTTTGAATAGTTCAAAGATTCGCCACTCAAAGCACCATTGATTCTAGCTATCCAAAGTGTTCTAAATTCACTCTTTCTATCCTTTCTGCCAGTATAAGCTGTTTTCATGGCTTTATCTGTTTGTTGGATAGCCATTCGCAACCTTCGGCTTTTATCACCATAAAAACCTTTTGCTCTCTTCAAAATCTTTTTCTTTCGTTTATGTCTGGGTACACTAAATTTTACTCTCATTTTCCTATATCCTTATTCAACTTATTTGTTCGGTAAATGTTTTGCGACTGCTCGTCCTTCTGGACTCTCCTTCTGCAATACACCCTTGATTCGCATTTCTCGCTCGGTTTTCTTACTTCCACCTGCTAATAAATGACTTCGTCCAGCTTTTCTGTGTTTCCACTTGCCAGATGATGTTTTCTTAAATCTTTTTTTTGCACCACTATGGTTCTTTAATTTCGGCATTTTTTCCTCGTTTCTGTGACCACATAACACTTGTTTTGCTAGTGCTTTATTGCCACCTTATATTTATTGTGTCTTTTTTGGAGTGAAAGTTAAGGATATTCTATTACCAAGTGCTTGTATCCTGTCTTCTGATGTAGCAATAACCGATAATCTCTCTTTAATTTTTTCAAGCATTTCTCTTCCTAAATCTTTATGCTTGTTTTCTCGTCCAAAAAATACAACTGTTATTTTTACTTTTTCTTCTTTTTTCAAAAATTCTTCTGCACGTTTAACTTTTGTTTCTAAATCGTGTGAAGCTATCCTGCTTTTCAACCTAACTTCCTTGAGAACATTGGATTTTTGCTTCTTTTTAGCTTCTTTTTTCTTTTTGCTTTGTTCGTATAGATATTTAGAATAATCTAATATCTTGCAAACCGGAGGATTCGCTGTTGGAGATATCTCTACCAACTCTAATTGCCTCTCTTTAGCTAGATCCAACGCCTCTTGTATCGGCTTTATTCCTAGCATTGTTCCGTCGCTATCTACTAGTCGAACTTCTGGAACACGGATATATTCGTTTTTTCTTACGAAAGTTTTCTTTTCTCTTGGTTTAAATTTTCTCATACTATAAATATATCCCCAAAATAGGGGACACTTTTATTCTACCATCTTTTATAGGTATAGTCAATCAAAAAGTGGTCAAAATTTGCTAAAATTTACTTATGACAACAAGAAGACTAGCAAGAGAATATTGTTTGAAAATATTGTATTTGACCGATATAGGTAGCAAAGATCTATCATTATTCGCATTGGATACACTCAAAGGCGAGGGATTGAGCTTTGCTCAAAATATCATAGATCAAGTATCAAAAAATCAGGACGTTATAGATAAAACAATCATAAAATATGCCAAAAATTGGACCCTTGAAAGAATGCCAGTATTAGATAGAAATATCCTCCGAATCTCAACTTATGAGATATTGTTTACCGATACTCCAATCGCAGCTATAATCGATGAAGCAATCGAAATTGCGAAAAAATATTCAACAGAAAATTCCGGTCGATTTGTGAACGGAATTTTAGATAAAATCAAAAATGAACGAACAAATTAAAAAACAAATTGAACTTTTGAAAAATCAGATTAATCACCATAACAATCTGTACTATAATCTTGATAATCCGAAAATTTCCGATACAGAATATGATGAACTTTATCAAAAATTAAAAGACCTTGAAAAAGAATATCCCGAGTTTGCTACAAAAGATTCTCCCACCCAAAAAGTTGGTGCGAAAAGTTCAAAAGCGTTTTCGCCAGTAAAACATATGCGATCAATGTTATCGCTTGAAAATACGTATTCAGCCGAAGAAGTTGAAAGCTGGTACGCAAGAATTTCGAAAATTTTAGAAAAAAAAGAAATCAATTTTGTTGTCGAAGGAAAAATGGACGGTGTGAGCTGTTCGCTTTTATATAAAGACGGATTTTTACACACCGGAGCTACTCGTGGCGATGGGGTTATCGGCGAAGATATAACCGATAATGTGCGAACAATAAAATCGATACCACAAAAATTGGTGTGTAAAAATCCGCCAAAAACAGTGGAAATTCGCGGTGAAATTTTTATAGAAAAAAAAGATTTTAACAATCTCAATGAATCACTCAAAAAACAAGATAAAGAAGTTTTTGCAAATCCTAGAAACGCGGCGGCTGGAAGTGTTCGACAAAAAAATTCTAACATTACAGCAATGCGTCCGCTAAAATTTTTTGCACATAGTTTTGGTGCTGGCGATGTTAATGTAAAAACTTTTAGTGAATTTATCAAGCAATGTAAAACTTGGGGCTTTTTGACTTGTCCGATTAGAACTCAATGTAAAAATATTGATAAAATAATCAAATTTTATAACAGCTTTAATGAAAAAAGAGAAACTATAAACTACGAAATCGATGGCTTAGTTATAAAAGTAAATGATTTTGAAATGCAACACAATTTAGGTTCGACTGCGAAAAGTCCACGCTGGGCTGTTGCGTTCAAATATCCAGCACCGCAAGCAACTACAATCGTCAAAAAAATTGTTTTTTCGGTTGGTCGAACTGGTGTTATCACACCCGTTGCAGAACTTGAACCAGTCAAATGTGCTGGTGTTATTATATCCAATGCAACACTGCACAATTTCGACGAAATCAAACGATTAAATGTCAAAGAAGGCGACGGCGTTTTGATTGAACG
>CAYPLD010000107.1:0-3426 GCA_964411485.1 uncultured Elusimicrobiaceae bacterium
TGATTCTATTTTATTATTTATAAGCAAAAAATTGAAAAGTATATTTGAAATAATTTCAATTTTAGGAAAAAACATAGAGTTGACTGTAAGTTTATTCTCGAACACACTAATTCCAATTAGTATGATATTTTCATTAATAATAGCTTACATGATACTAACAAAACTTGAAATAATAAAAATTAACGGAGGACTAAATAATGAAAAAAATAATATTTATAATATGTAGCTTATTGCTATCGTTTAGCTTTTTAGCTAATGCACAGGAAAGCTATGTGTTAGAAAAAGACAAAACACATGAAGGACGATTAGAGATTAAGGATAAGAAAAATATCACTATAGATGGCACCGTTGAAAGAGTACAAATAATACTTTCAGATGAGTACAAAAAAAAGCTAAACAGAGCAGATGAAAGCATAAAGGTTGTCGTAAATGGAGATATTACTCAAGAATTAGAAGTAGGAGAACGGCATCAAAGAACAGGTTTTTCATCGGATATAATAATTAACGGAAAAATTGGGTGGATACGCTCCACATCAGGTAGTGTAGTTGTGGAGGAAAGTGGTTTTGTTAGAGGAATAGAAACTACAAGTTCAGATATTTTAGTTAAAGGTAGATGTGGTATAGTAAAATCTACATCTGGCAATGTAGATATCGAAGGTGTTCTTAAAGGTAGGGTTAACACAACTTCAGGCAATATAACTGCAAGGAATATAATAGGAGGAGCAAAAACAACCTCTGGAAATATTACTATTTTAGAAAATATAACTCTTGATATAGCTACAACTTCAGGTGATATAAAAATAAAAAATGCAGGAAGAAATATAAACACAACTTCAGGTAATATAACGGTATCAGGAACCGTCGAGGGTGGAATAAACACAACATCAGGGGATATAAATCTTAATGGTGGAGTTGTCAATGGTGGAGTAAATACGGTATCAGGAAACCTTAATGGAAATGGAGTTGTAAATAATGGATTCTCCAGTATTTCTGGTGATGTAAATATGGCAGGTACAATACATGGCGACGTATCTACAACATCAGGTGATATAAAAAAAGGAGTTGTAGTAAAGGGAGACTTTTCTACTATTTCTGGTGATACAAAAAAAGATGCTGTTATAGAAGGCGATATAACAAGTGTTTCTGGTGTTATCGGCTCTTTTTTAGATATAGCACAAGATTTAACTTATAAAGACCATGATGGGCATCAGATAATATCCGGCTTTAAGATGGGCGGTATTTCCGTAGCATCTTTATTTCTGATTATTTCTAATGGCATCATATGTCTAATAATACTATTTTTTCTAAAAAAGTATGCTAGCAGAATGGTTGCTAGTATGGAAACAGATTTTCTAAAAAGTTTTTTTGTAGGAATCTTATTTACATTGGTACTTTCACCAGGACTTATTTTGGTATTACTTACCGGGATAGGAATCTTATTAATTCCATTTTTAATAATGGCAATAATAATAATTTATCTTTTAGGATTGACAGGATTTAGCTTATTAGTAAGTAAAAAAGTATTTGAGAAATTAGAAAAAAAAGAATACAAATTTCCATATAACTTTGTGTGTGGATATTTATTACTCAATTCATTTTTCATCATAGCACCATTGCTTATTTTATCGAATATAGGAGTATTAAAATTTATAGGATCTATCTTCTTATTAATAGGTTTATTTATATTGTTTATTGGTGTATCTACAGGAGTAGGATCTGTGTTTATAAATAGAAAATAAATTGTATTTTTTCAAATTAGTTTTCATCTATCATTATCACATAATTGTCGGCTTTACCAAATTTGTTTTCTAATACGATGCAGGTTAATGTTATCTTGATATTTTTTGTTCTTGAGATTGCCATATCAGTGTAGATTTGAAAAATATTTTCTTTTGTGCTCAAATAATTTTTTTCGAAATCTTCTTGTATGTAATTATGTTCGTTAAAGAAAAATTGTTCAAATAAATTCTTTCCCTTTATCTTATTTGCTTGACAATTTGCAAGTTTAGCGAAAAATGGATTTATGTATTCAATATTATATTTATCGTCGATAATTAAACTAGGAATTTCCGATTGATCTATCATATGTTTAAACAAATTCTTTCTAGCAGATAAAATTTTATTGCCTTGTCTTATTTCTAAACTTTGACTTATCAAGCTTGCAATAAGTCCCAAAAATTCTTTATCAATATTGCTCTGTTTAATATTTTCCTTCATATCTGCAAAACATAAACAACCTTTAACTTTCGAAGCTATATGAATAGGTGCCGCCACGATTGATTTTACATTTTCATTGCCCAACATTGTATTTTTGAAATCAACTTTTTTTATGTTTTGACTTGAAACAATTTTATCGTCTAAAACTTGTGTTAGAAAACTTGGGATATTATGCATTTGTCCACGTTTGAACATATTATTCTTGCTTGAAGAGTATGCTATATATCCTGTTTTATCGTCAATAAAACGCATTAGAAATCCTGTCTCTGTTTTGAATATTTTTTGTCCAAGAAGTATTACAGAATCTAGTTTTTCGGTAAACTTTTTTTCTTGAGTTATCGCCATTTTAGTTAAATCTTGTATCTTTGTTTCAAATTCTTTTTTGTAATTTGCGTTCTTTATCAAAATAACAACTTGTTGTTCTTTAATCAGCGGGATAAATTGAGCTTCAATATATTTTTCCGTGTTTTTCATTTTGAATTGATAAGTATCCATATGAAAAGAATTATTGTAAAGAGATTCTTTTATATTGAATATCAAATTTTCATATAAATCTTTTGGTATCAAAGTTTTTATGTTTTTTGTTAGTGCATCTTTTTTGGAAATTACCTTTTCAAAAGTCTTTTTATTAACCAAATAATCCTGTATATTTCCCTCGATATCTGTCTTTATATACACATCTGGAAGTGTGCTTATTAGATTCTCCAATTCGGTTTGTGTTTTTTGTAAATTCATATCCAAATTGAAAGAGGATGTTATATCTCTAATAACAATCAAAAGTTGATTTTTGTTTTGTAAATTTATTTTACTAATCCAAACTTTTATGATAATTTCTTTTTTATTTTTGTTATATGCTTTAGTTATAAAAGAAAGGTTTGAATTCAAATCAAGTTCTTTTATTCTTTCTTTTAAGAATGTTTTTGCGGACGATGTTTTGCTTTTTTCAGGGTTTGTTAAAATATCTTCCAAGTTGAGCATTTCCAACTCTTTTTTTGTATAACCGAGAATATTATTTGCGTTATAAATATCTCTAAAATTAGTTAAAGAACTGTTGTTTTTTATATCTGAAAAACAAATAATATCCTCGACACATTTAAGAAGTGCTTGATGTTTTTTAGTTTGAAGTTTCAAACTATCCAAGACTTCATGTTTTTTGGAAAAATTGTTGATAATAAAAATATAATTGTTTGGTTTTTTTTGGTTTTTTAC
>CAYPLD010000108.1:0-3377 GCA_964411485.1 uncultured Elusimicrobiaceae bacterium
TATGAATTTATCGGGCAAAGCTGTATCGAGCTTTGCCCGATTTTTCAAAATAAAAACCGACAAAATAATTCTAATCTATGACGACACTTCTCTTGATTTAGGAACACTTCGTATCAGAAAAACAGGCAGTGCTGGTGGACACAATGGTGTGAAAGATATTGTCCAAATTTTGGGTACGCAAGATATTTTAAGAATCAAAATTGGTGTTGGACCAAAGCCGCATAAATATATGGATAGTGCAGATTTTGTGCTTTCCAAATTCAAAAAAGACGAACAAAAAATTGTAGTTGAAATGTTAGAAAAAACAGCCAATGTTGTTAATGAAATATTAAAAACCGATATTGAAACTGCGATGAATTTACACAACTAATCATTCTTTACGTCTATCAATTACATAAGCACTTTTGTTGAATTTTTTGGCATGATGTTTAAGTTCGCTCCCTATTTTGCTCACTTGAGCAAAAGAATGTAGCTTTATATTTTTATTGTGAACTACGCCAATGGACAAGCTCACTAGTGGAAATTCTTCGGTAGTACCTTTTCGATTTTTGGAAATTATAAACCCCGCGTTTCTATCTTCTTCATTATAAAAAGATGGAGAAGTGGAATCGAAATTTTTCACTATCCGTTCAGCGATTGGAACAGTGTTTTCGTAGTCTGCGATAATAATAAAATCGTCGCCACCGATGTGACCCACAAATGAATTTCTATCCTGTTGCGTCGCAATTTCAACGAGCAGATTTGCTGTATTCTTTATAACAACATCGCCTGCCTCAAAGCCGTATTTATCATTATAGGGCTTGAAATTATTTATATCACAATACAAAACACTAAACATTTTGCCAGACAATATACATTTCTCTATTTTTTCTTGAAGCGACGGATTTCCCGGTAATTTTGTAAGTGGATTTGTATCTAAAATCGATTTGTTCTTTTTGATTATACTTTTTGCTTTGATGATTATCTCTTCCATATCCGCTGGTTTTACTAAAAAATCCTCAATATCAAGATTTAGCGATTTTAACTTTAATTGTCTATCCTTGTTTGCTGTCAATATCATAATTGGGATATTTGAGTATAATGGTTGAGATTTCAGCTTTTTGATAATATCTATCGCATTCTTTTTAGGCATAAAATAATCCAAAATGACGATATCCGGAAAGTGCTGATATATTTTCTGAATCGCCTCTTCCCCGTCTGTTGCCTTGATAACATCAAACCCTTCGCTCGACATAGCTTCTGCCATGAGGTTTAGAAGTGCAATGTTATCTTCCGCTATTAAAACCTTTTTTCTTGGTTCTGTCATAATACAATATGATATTATATGATTATGGAAATATCAATCATATTTTTCGGTGCGATAGTGTTTTTGGCACATCTGTTTGTAGCTGTTTTTGAAAAAACAAGAATACCAGATGTCCTGCCACTAATATTTTTAGGTGTTTTATTGGGACCTGTTTTTGGGCTTGTAGCTCCCAGCGATTTTGGTAATATAGCGGATATCTTTATAACAATTTCGCTTATAGTTATCTTGTTTCAGAGCGGGTTAGAATTAAAACTATCACAAATAAGAAATTTTTGGATTGAGGCAAGCAAACTTGCAATCTTAAATTTTTTTGGTTCTCTTTTTATAATAATCATTTTTGCAACAATCCTTTTAGGAACAGATTTAGTTTCATCTCTAATATTAGCATCAATTTTAGCAGGCACTTCGTTCGGGGTGGTTATACCATTAGTTTCAAAACTCAATGTGAGCAATGGTTGTAAAACTGTACTCACAATCGAATCTGCTTTTTCTGATTTATTATGTATCGTTTTCACACTTGGTTTTCTCGGTATGGCACATATGAACAAAATAGATTTTGTAAGCGTGTTTCAAGGAATATTGTTTTCTTTTGTTGTTGCATCAATAATCGGTGTTGTTGCAGGAATGTTTTGGAGTATTATCTTAAACCATATCCGACACATAGAAAACGGAATTGTTTTGACACTCGCTTTTGCGTTAGTGGTGTATGGTTTGAGCGAATTGGTTGGATCTAGCGGGGCGATTGCGGTATTGTTTTTGGGAATAATATCTGGCAATATGAAATCCTTCAGACGATTAAAATATTTTGGTTTTATCGCCGATGCTGAAGAAAAAATCACCACCTTTAATATGATAGAAAAAACGTTTATATCTGAAGCTGTGTTTTTGTTTAAAATATTCTTTTTCTTGTTTATCGGAATTTCTATCCAGATGTCTAATGTATACCTCGTTGCTTGTGGAATAGTCATAACATTAGCTGTTTATTTGGTAAGAATGGTGGCTACAAAATGGTCTATCAGAAAAAAAGATTTTTCAAGAGTTGATGTGAGCGTGATTTCTGCGATGGGACCAAAAGGACTTGTTGCGGCGGTATTGGCGGCACTTGTTGTCAAGGAAAAAATAAATAGCGTTTTGGTTATACAGGATGTCGTTTATACGGTGATTTTGTTTAGCATTATTGCCACAACAGTACTTGCGTTTATGCTTGAAAAAAGAAAGTTTGTTGGTATTTATGGTGTGATATTTTCAAAATATCACAATAAAATTGCAAAAGATAAAGAAGAACATTCTGAAAGATTAGTATCCTCGAGATTGAGCGTTTCTGGATTGAAAGGAAAATCACCAGCCGACGTTAAGAAGTCGAAAAAAACTAAAAAGAAAAAATAATATATAATAAAAACATGAGAAATAAAAAAACTTTTACTACACACACACAACACTGTCATCCTGAACTTGTTTCAGGATCTTGTAGTAAGATTGCGGACCAAGCCCGCAATGACAAAAGAATTAGAGGTTTTACGTTAATTGAATTATTGGTTGTGGTATTAATAATAGCAATACTTGGTGCGATAGCTTTACCTAAATATATGATAACAAGAGATAGGGCTCGTCTTTCAGGTTTAATGACAATCGGAAAAAATGTCAATGATGCATTAGATAGACAGAGTCTTATAACCAGTGCGGCAGAAGATCCTGGATTAGATGTTTTAGATATAAGCTTTAATGATAATACGGGTTCTGATTGTACTGGTACTTATTGTAGAATAACAGTATCTGGGAAGGATTATCGCCTTTATCCTCGCTTAAATATTGGCGGTACCCAAGGTAATAATATAACACGTTTTTACTCTTATACTGACACATCTTTTGCAATATTTGAGGTTTATACAAACGAGTATAGTTCTAGTTGGGGTTATATGCTTGATTGTTCGACTATATGGGCTAATGTAGAAGTAACAATAGATACTGCTAGGTGTTTGAAAATAGGTGCAAGTTTAGGTGGCTCTTGTAATTCAAATACTTGTTATTTTAACTAAATAAATTATAAAATAAAATATTGAAAAGAATAGCC
>CAYPLD010000109.1:0-3374 GCA_964411485.1 uncultured Elusimicrobiaceae bacterium
TTTAATCCGTCCTAAAAAATAAGGTGACGCAGAAATATGGGTAATAAAATCTGCACCTTTAAGATAGCTCAACGGATTTTTCGTAAAGAATTTATCAGGAGCGAATATATCGGCACAAATTGTCATACCGATTTTTTTACCTTTGAAATTTACAAGTTTTTGTTTTTGTGCTGGCACGAAATAACGTGGATCGTAGAATACGTCCCAAAGAGCGAGCCGCATTTTTGTAGATTTTCCAAGAATCTTTCCTTTATATATAAACGCACAAGCATTTTCCAAGAAATCCACTTTATCATGAAAATCGACATACCCTATCACACAAGCTGTTTTTTTTGTATGTTTTGAAATTTCTCGTAACGCTTTTAATTGTCGTTTGATAAAATCTTTATTTTGCCACATATCGCCACAAGGATATCCCGTGATTGCAGTTTCAGGGAACACAGCGATATCAGCACCCTTATTTTGTGCTTTCTTCAAATATTTAATAATCTTTGCAGAATTTCCAGTGATATCCCCAACGATATGGTTAATCTGACAAACCGCTATTTTCATTTTCACTCCAATGTGGTATAATTTAATTAAGCACTATTTTAATATGATGCGACAAAAAAATCTAAATTAAAGTGTCCTATTAAGTAATGCTGGTTATTTGTCTACCTAGATATATTTTACTAAATATTCTAAATTTCGGGCAAAAACCTACAAGGAGATAAAATGGCTAATATATCGATGAAGTCGATGTTAGAGAGTGGAGTACACTTCGGGCATCAGACGAGCAAATGGAATCCAAAGATGGGTAAGTACATTTTTGGTGAAAGAAACGGAATACACATCCTAGACTTACAAAAAACACTAAAAGAACTCAAGAAAGTACATATTTTCCTAAAAGAGCAAGGTAAATTAGGAAAGAAATGTATGTTTGTCGGAACAAAAAAACAAGCACAAGAAGTAGTAAAGCAGGAAGCTGAAAGAGCGAATATGCCTTATGTTGCTGAAAAATGGCTTGGTGGAATATTGACGAACTTTCAAACTGTCAGAAAAAGTGTTGAAAGATTGAAAGAACTTGAAAAATGGCAAGATGAAGGATTATTCAAAGCAATATCCAAGAAAGAAGCATCCCGACTAAACAAAGAATATTTACGATTGAAAAAACTTTTGAGCGGTGTCAGAGAAATGAAATCTCTACCAGACTTAATTTTTATCGTTGATTTAGTCGATAACGATCTAGCTTTGAAAGAAGCAAAAGTTTTAGGGATACCAGTAGTATCAGTATGTGATACAAACTGTAATCCAGAATTAGTTGATCATCCGATTCCGGGTAATGATGACGCGGCAAGAGCGGTCAAATTTTTCTGTACTTTTGTAGCTGACTCTTTATTAGAAGGTAAAGAAGAAGTCAAAAAAGAAGAAGAAAAAGCTGACAAAGCAAAAGAAATGGAAAACAACGCAATTGCAGATGCAATGCAATCTAATGTTGAAGAAGAACCAAAAGAAGAAGTCAAAGAAGAACCTGTGAAAGAAGCAACAGAAAAGGAAGGTGCATAATGTCTTTAGCAGAAAGTATTAAACAATTAAGAGCAAAAACTGGTGCTGGAATTCTCGATTGCAGAAAAGCATTACAAGAAAATAACGGCGATATGGAACAAGCAATCACCTATTTGAGAAAGAAAGGTCTTGCTGATATGGCTAAAAGAGCCGGTCGAGAAACCAATGAAGGTCGAGCAGTAATCAAGACTGCTACCGACGGTACAACTGCGATGATATTTTTGGGTTGCGAAACAGATTTTGTTGCGAAAACTCCAGAGTTTATCAAGTTGGCAGAAGATGTAGCGACATTAGTTAGCGAAAATGCTGATGATGATAAAATCAAATCTGCAATCACAGAAGTTGCACCGAAACTTGGTGAAAATGTAATGCTCAAACAAAAAGAGGTTTGGGAAAAAGCTGAAGGTTGTGCAGTTGTCGGAAGTTATATCCACAGCGACAATAAAAAAGCAGCAATGGTAGAAATTGTCTGCAAAAAAGATAGTTGTGATAAATCAGAAAAAGTACAAACGCTGGCTAATGAACTTTCACTTCAAGCAGTTGGCATGATAGCTAGCTGGTTGGAAGAAAAGGATGTTCCAAAGGATATTTTGGAAAAAGAAAAAGAAGTATTTACAGCACAAGCAAAGAACGAAGGTAAACCGGAAATGGCGATTGAAAAAATGATGCCCGGAAAGTTGAAAAAGTTCTGTAAAGAAAATTGCTTGATGGAACAACAATATATAAAGGATACGAAGTTGAGCGTTCGAGATTATTTCAACGCACAAGCTAAAGAGTTGGGTTGTGAGTTGGAAGTAAAGCGTTTCTGTCGTTTCTAATATTTTTCTCCCTTTTTCAAAAGGGAGATGGACGACGTAGTCGACCAGAGGGATTTCTTTTGTCATTGCGAGTCGAGATCCTCGATGCCCCATTGATTTTTTGAGATTACCACGGGCATTCTGCCCTCGTAATGACAAACTATTTCGATATTTCGCGAAATATCGAAATAGTTTGAAACAAAAAATTGCTGTGGCAATCTCACTTTAGAAATAAAAATTAAAGCCGTGCCTGTTAAAACAGGCACGGCTTTTTTGCTATAATAAAGTAAATATGTATGGAAGGGAAATATGCCAATCAAAAAGAAAAGACTTTTATTAAAACTTTCAGGTGAATCTCTACAAGGCAAAAATAAACGAGGTGTCGATGCTAATGCTTTGAAAAAAATCGCTAAAGAAATCGCTACTGCTTATAAATCAAGCAAATGTCAGTTGTCTATCGTTATTGGCGGTGGAAACATCTGGCGTGGTGTCAAAGACGGCGGTGGAATCATCGACAGAGTTATCGCCGATAATATGGGTATGATGGCGACCGTAATCAATGCATTAGCATTGCAATCAGGATTGGAAAAAGAAGGTTTGTCTGTTCAGGTTATGACAGCACGGGAAATGGCAAATATAGGTGAATTATTCACAAGACGAAAGGCGATACAATATCTCCAAAAGGGTAAAGTTTTGATTTTTGCTGGTGGAACTGGAAACCCATTTTTTACGACCGATTCAGCGGCGGCTTTAAGGGCGTCAGAGATTGGTGCTGATGTTTTATTGAAGGCAACTCAAGTTGATGGAGTATATTGTAGCGATCCGAAAAAGAACAAAAAAGCAAAACTCATTTGTAAGATAACTTACGGCGAAGCAATTGAACGAAACTTAAAATTTATGGATACCGCCGCATTGGCGTTGTGTCTTGAGAATCGTCTGCCGATAAGAGTTTTCAATCTGCATAAAGCAGGAAATATTAAAAAAGCGATGTCCGGAAAAGATGTCGGAACGATTATATATTAAGGAGATAAA
>CAYPLD010000110.1:0-3356 GCA_964411485.1 uncultured Elusimicrobiaceae bacterium
TAGATAATATCTTTCTTGAGCACTTGCGATACTACCAAGAAGTGTTAATGCTTCAGAAGCTCTGGATTTTTCCACAGTAATAAAGTACTGAGGCAATGCAATAGCTGCAAGAATTGCGATAATAAGTACCACAACCAATAACTCGATAAGCGTGAACGCTTTTTTATTTAACTTTTTCATTTATGATGGTTCTCCTGACGGATTAAACATTTGTATCCATATGCGGATATTGGATCAGTATATATATTTATACACGACGAAGTCAAGATAAAAAACTCCATCGACATGTTACATATCGATGGAGTTTAAATTGTATCGCTCCCTAGGAGAATCGAACTCCTCTTTTCGGCTTGAAAAGCCGACGTCCTAACCGATAGACGAAGGGAGCATTGTGGGTCTTCTTTCCTAAAATTTCTTTGCCTCTTTTTGTTTAAGTACTTGAAACCTTGCGGATTTCGTTTCACTTGTACTCTGCACAAAAAGTCGGCTTCGAAATTTTAGGAAATAAGAGCCACAATACACGAGTTTTGGCTCAAAAAATAAAAAGAACTAAACCTCGCGGAAAAACTTTTTATTTTGAGGAATTTGCGAGTTTTTTTGAACCGTGGAGTATATTCGTAGAATGCTCCGGAGGAGCAGGGATACTTGAGGTTCAAAAAAACGAAGCAAAAACTCAAAAGAAAGAGTTTTTTACGCCCGGTGCGGCTCGAACGCACGACCTCCCGCTTAAAAGGCGGATGCTCTACCACTGAGCTACGGGCGCTTGTTTAACTTCCTATCCCG
Source organism: uncultured Elusimicrobiaceae bacterium (assembly GCA_964411485.1). GTDB lineage: Bacteria > Elusimicrobiota > Elusimicrobia > Elusimicrobiales > Elusimicrobiaceae > Pseudelusimicrobium. Next base: position 784 of record CAYPLD010000110.1, read on the forward strand.
CAAAATTTGCAGGATAGGAAGTTAAACAAACTGTTCTATTGATTATTTGTCTATTAAAAAGAACAGAGGCAAAATTGCCTCACAAATAAATTATATCAAAATTAAAAATTTCCTACAACTTTAATTTTTTATAACTATCAAAAATCTGTCCCAAACCCACACCTGCATCATTCGATGGGATAATCTTATTAGTGTAAACTTCAAACCCTTTTGACTCAAGTTGTTCTATCAAAAGTCCCAGTAAAATTTTATTTTGAAACACCCCACCAGACAAACATACTTTTTTTATCCCAGTTTTTAAGGAAATTTTTTCTGCGATTTTAACGCTAGCCGTAGCCAATCCACAATGAAATTTTTCTGATATTTTCTTTGGATTATCCTTGCTACTCAAAATTTCCTTAAAAACTGGGGTAGGATCCAAAACAAATGTATCGTCGCTATCTGAAACATCAAATTTGTAAAATTTTTTGGTTGGATTTTCAAATTTTGCTTCTAACTCCATCGCGGCTTGAGCTTGGTATGAAATTTTATCTTTTGTTCCAGCCAAATAGCTTATCGCATCGAACAATCTACCGATACTAGATGTTTTTGGATTATTAATATTTTTTTCAATCATATTTATGCAAACATTAAGCTGTTCTTTGGTTATGCCTTTGAATAAATGTCTAAACCGAATCCATTTATTGCCAAAAATTTCATAAATCCAAGAAAGAGTCAATCGCCAAATCTCTTCGACCGATTTATCACCACCCGGCATCTTGATTGGTTTCAAATATCCAGCTCTTTGCCAATCGTTTTTATTGATGATTAGAAATTCTCCACCCCAAATTGTGTTATCTGTACCAAGCCCTGTGCCGTCGAAAGATAAGCCGATAACTTTTTCGTTTAGATTATTTTCAGCCATCACACTCAATATGTGAGCCGAATGATGTTGAGTCTTGTTTGAATTTTCGAAAAGTTGGGTTGTGAAATAATCTGGGTGCGTATCGCTGGCAAAATTTTTTGGTTTTATTTTCAAAAAATTTTGCATGCTAGCCAAACTTTCTTGATAAAACTTTTGGTTTTCGACTATATCCAAATCGCCGATGTATTGCGACAAAACTGCGAAATTATCTTGAGCCAAAACAAAACTTCCTGTTTTGTTCGCACCGGTTGCGAGTGTCGGTTGATTTAATTTGAAAGGTAAATCTATTTTTTGTGGAGCCAAACCACGAGCGTATCTTATAACGTGCATATTGTTATTTAATTCAAACACGACACTGTCATCACAGCGATTTATTATTGGTCGGTCGTGCATCAAAAATCCGTCAGCGATATTTTTTAGATTTTCTTTTGCTTCATCATTTGAAATACAAATTGGTTCTTCACTTTTATTTGCGGATGTCATCACAAGTGGATTTTTGATTCCGTTTGCGAACAAAATTTTATGGATTGGAGTATATGCGAGCATCACTCCAAAAGTGTCGAGATTGTCTGATATTCCCTCGATATCTTGTTTCTTTTTGAGCATAACAATTGGGCTCATTGAACTTGTTAAAATCTCTTTTTCTTTTTTATTTATATGGCAAAATTTTTCTGCCATTTTAATATTACTGACCATTAAAGCGAAAGGTTTATCGGGACGATTTTTTCGTGTTCTCAAATTTTTCACCGCAGAAAAATTTTGCGAATCGCAAGCGAACTGAAAACCACCCAGACTTTTCAATGCGATTATCTTTCCTTGCTTAATTAGTTCAGCAGATTTTGATATTGCATCATTATTTTCATATTTTTTGTCATCAAATTCGAGCCAAACTTTTGGACCGCAAACGTTACAAGCATTTGGTTGAGCGTGAAAGCGTCTATCCTCGGGATTATCATATTCTTTTTGACATTTTTCGCACATCTTAAAATTTTTCATTGATGTATATTTTCTATCGTAAGGCAAATTATTTACAATTGTAAATCGAGGACCACAATTTGTGCAGTTTGTGAATGGATATAAATATCTGCGGTTATTTTTATCAAAAATTTCTTTGGCACAATCATCGCAAGTTGCGAGATCGTGTGGAATAATTGTTTGATTTTGTGAAGTGCTATCACTAAAAGTGATTTCAAAAGTTTTATCATTTTTTATTTCTATAATTTCTACAGAAACATTATCGACTTTACTCATCGATGGTTTTTGTTTAGGTATTTGTTCAATAAATTCGTCAACATTTTCTTTACTACTTTCTACCTCTATTTCTACGCCGATAAGAGAGTTAAAAACAAAGCCAGTCAAACCAAAATTTTTGGCTAAATTATAGATATAAGGTCTAAATCCAACGCCTTGAACAATTCCTGTTACGATTATTTTTTTTCGGACTATCATACTAACAAATCCTTGGCAAGTTTTCACCTTCGGATAATTTCAATACACGTTTTGTACCAATTTCTGTTTTCAAAAATACTTTTGATTGTTTTTTGTTCAAAACCTTGCCAATAATTTTTGCATTTTTACCATATTTATGTTTTTTTATTTCTGCTAAAATTTTATTTGCGAAATTTTGGGGTACGATACAAATAAATTTCCCTTCATTCGCTATGCTCAA
>CAYPLD010000111.1:0-3222 GCA_964411485.1 uncultured Elusimicrobiaceae bacterium
GTTTTTTGGCAAATCTTTTGAGTTCATCATCTGATAATTTTCTCGCCTTACATTTTGACATTTCATAACCAAGCAAAATTTTGTTCTCACTTTTATGGATAATTGCGATACCGGTATAAACTGCCTGCCATTTGCCGTTAAGAAATTTTAACATTTTGAAAGCATCATTTGAATCTTTTGGTTTGCCTAATATTTTTCCATCGCAAACAACAAGTGTGTCAGCACCGATAACTATATGTTTGGGATATTTCAAACTCACAACGAATGCTTTTTTGAAAGCTAAATCTTTGACTATTTTTGACGCTTGTTTGAAATCAGTTTTTTCTGATATATCTGCACCGACGGATCGAAATTTATATCCTTGTTTCCTTAATATACTAATACGCCGTTCGGACTTGCTCGCTAAAATTAACTCCATAACTAAATTATATAAAAAAACAGCCCCGCAATCACGTCGTCAACACAGACTCTGTGTGATTGCGGGGCTGTTTCATACTACTTAAAAATTTATCAGCTTACGGAATGGATTCCATTATGCTTGTAAAACCTTGTTCGGTCTTACCAGAAATTTCCACCGTTTTCTCTCTACCTTTTGCACCTCTTATAATAGATACATTTTTTGGCATCACTTCAAAAAAATCTGCTAAATAGCCTGTTAAAATATCGTTAGCTTTATCGTCCAAACTCTTTGTCTTTACCTTTACCCTCAAAACGCTTCCTATTCTGCTCACTACCTCATTACTTATAGAATTTGTTATTACCCTCACTTTTACTATCATAACAGACCTCCTAGGTATGTCGCAAAAAATATTATCCAAATATTCCACTTCCTATCCTCGGTAGATTTGACCCCTCTTGGACCGCAACCTGCAAATCCGAACTCATACCAAGCGATAGATAATATTTTTTGCCATCTATTAAACTATTAAAATTTTTGTCAAAAACAACTTTAACCTTTTTGAATGTATCCCTTAAATATTCCGGGTTATCCACCATCGGTGCTATCGCCATTAGACCAAGCAGATTGATATTCTTTAACTTTTTAACTTCTTGTATTAACTTTTCTACATCGTCTAAACTAGTACCTGACTGGGTTTCTTTATCAGTCAATTTAATTTGAATTAGTCCGTTAATAACTTTACCAAGTTGTTGTGCTTTGCTGTCGATTAGTTGTGCTAATTTTAGAGAGTCAATACAATCTATGAAATCGAAAAACTCTACTGCTTTATTTACTTTATTCTTCTGAAGATGCCCTATAAGATGTTTGATTATTTTGTCGCTATATTCCTTGAGCTCATCACTATTCCATCTTGAAATGGCATCTTGCACTCTGCTTTCGCCTATGTGCTTTATCTGGTTAAGTTGTAAAAGACCTTGTATATCTTTTGTATTGGCATATTTCGTTACTGCGATGATTTCTACGCCGTCCGGGTTTGAACTTGATTCATTAATATCAGCTAAAACTTTGTTTAAATTATTAGATACCTTCACCAGTTATACCCTCTATATATATTATACCAAAATTAGTACTTTGATACCAGTACCCTGAACTCTGAAGTAGTGTTTATATCCTCGAATAACCAACCGAGTTTTGTTTTATCATACAAGGAATCTGTATTGCTGAATCCGTTCTCCAAACCTTTTTGGAGATAGTTGTAGAGTTTTGATTTATCCTTTTTATACGTCCAAAAATAACCAGCTAAATTAATATATGCATTTTGTGTTTTTTCGGATAATTTAATGGCGGTGAGTAAATCTTTTTTAGCGTTTTCCCCTTCCTTTAGTTTTAGATAAGCATATCCACGGGCATTGTAATACTCTGACTTGTTTTTGTTTTGCGATATCGCAGAACTGAAATCTGTTATGGCGTTTTGATAATTTTGCATATCAGAATAAATCAAACCCCGTTCGTAATAATATAATGAGCTGTTTGGGTTCTGTGATATCGCAAAACTATAATCTTCAATTGCTTGCTGATACATTTTTATTGCTCTAAAACAATCTGCTCTTTCTACATAAGATTTTGTATCTTTTTTATTTCGGTTTATTGATTTACTATAAAAAGAAATTGCTTTGTCGAATGATTTTTGTGCTTGATAATTTTCAGCCATATAGAAATAGGCGATATTATTATTTTCGTCAATATTTATAGCACTGTTTAAGCTTTCTATTGCTTTTTTGGGGTCATTTGACCCCAAAAAAGCACGTCCTTGCAGAACATAAAAATCATAAGTTGCATCATTTTTTTTTGACCATTTACTCAAATCTTTTATTGCTTTTTTATATTGTCCGAGTTCGATTTCAGTTAAGCCACGATAATAATAAAAGTCGAGAAAATCTTTTTTATATTTTACAGCTTTGTTTAGGTCTTGCAAAGCTAGGTCATATTTTTTCAAATCAATATAAGACAAAGCTCTGGCATAATAACGGAACGAATCTTTTGGACGAAGTTCGATAGTTTTTGAATAATCTTCAATAGCTTTTGTGATGTAATTTTTTGAACGATAGGCGTCACCACGTCTATGATACGCTCCGACATGTTTCGGACTTTTCTTAATAGCGTTTGAAAAATATTTTATTTGGAGGTTCACATCTTGAGTTTTTTTACCTTGTTTATACCAATACCCAGCACTTTTCTCTGCGAACGCAAAAGAAGACAGTAAAATGATTAACGTAAAGGATAATAATATTCTCATATATACTATTATACAAATATTTTTACTTTCCCCCTTTTGTAAAGGGGGTGATTTTTTTAGTAAAAAAATCGGGAGTTTTATTCTCAACATTAAAACCCTCCGCACTTCGTGTCGACTCCACAGAGTCTGTGTCCACGACCTTTACAAAAGGGAGAAAAAAACATTTACCCTCACCTTAATCCTCTCCCTATATTTAAGGGAGAGGAAATAATAGAATTGGAAAAAGATAAAAAAGACCCCCTCCCTAATAAATTAAGGAGGAGGTAGCATTTACATTAATATTAACTATTGGTCGTAGTTAATAAAATTAAAATTTATTATATCATATTTTTATTATACATTATTTGCAAATCTATTAGCCAGAGTAGTGTTTTTATTTGCCCAAAATTTTTAACTCAAGCAAAGCTTATGAGTTTTTTCATACCTATTTTTGTGGAAATTTTTTCTTTCTTTGCGACGACTAGTACAAAGGAACTGAACGAGCGTATGCGAGTAAGATACTTTAGGAGCAAAAAAGGGAAAATTT
>CAYPLD010000112.1:0-3202 GCA_964411485.1 uncultured Elusimicrobiaceae bacterium
AAAATCATATCTTCGAAAAATTTGATTCTTTCATTGAACGATAAAAACTCTTCAACTGGCATTGGCAATGATGCTTCTATTCTCGAAATTCTACTTTTTATCGCTGACATATTTTCAAACGCTCTTTGAATTTCTTCGGGCGGAAAGCCAGTATCTTTTTCTAGTTTTTTTGCAGTTATTTTTTTATCTTCAAAACTTTTATGTACTTTTTTGATGTCCTTGAAAATTCCAAAATGATCTTCATATCTCTTGAATTCATATTTAGATTCAACTACCCTATTAGAAATATTTTTTATTTTATTTGTTAATCTTTTGATTTTATTTTGGTTCAAATTTAATTTGAAAATTCTATCTACAACTTCTTTTTGTTTCTTTTCTAGGCTTGTGATTAAAGAGCTTCGTCTTTTTTCACTAATTTTACCAGCACGTAAAGTGTTCATGATTTTTGTAATTTCTTTTTCACGTTTACCAATAAATTTAGCTGTCTCTTTCAACTTTTGACGCATCGTGGTAAGTTCTTTTTTAGTTCTTTTACCTCGAGGCATCAATTCTTTTGTTGTCATTTCTTCTTGATCAACAAGCTCTTCCCAATTACAAATTTCTCGCATAGTTATTGGCGATTCTAGCACCATCTTTCGCAACGCTCGCTCTCGCTCGCGTACATTTCTCGCAAGTGTGAGTTCTTCATCTCTGTTAAGAAGCGGAATTCTTCCCATTTCAGATAAATACATTCTTATCGAGTTTGAAATATCTACACTAGCAGTCCATTCTGAACTTGTTGTTTCCGTTTCTTTTGTAGCACCACCTCTTTGTTTTTTTCTATCTACAATGTCTATTCCCAAATCTTCGAGAGTACTCATCAACTCTTCGATTTCTTCTGTACCCATATTTTCAGATTCTAATGATTTGTTTATTTCTTCTAAAGTTAAATATCCATGTTCTTTCCCAAGTTCTACTAATTCTTGGAGTGCTTTGTTTACCTCTGCCATTTATGACTCCTATTTTATAAGTTTTTGTATCTTTATTCTCTTTTCCAACAGCTGTTTTGGTGTTTCGCCTGCTGGATATGATTTAATTTCTTGTTTTATTTTATTAAGTTCCTTTTTGTAATAACTCTTTTCTAAATTTTTTATACATTCTAAAATATCCCGTTCTTCATTAAAATCTTTTGGTAATGGCTCTACTGATGATTTTATAATAAAATTCTCTTTTTTTGGCATTTTTTCTTTAAGTTGTTGAACAATATTTTCATTATCTGGATTATCCTCGTAAATTTCTAACATTGTTTTGAACATCTGCCACAATTTTTCATCATTAAAATATTCTTTGGTCAAGTTTTTAGCAACAGACAGATGTTTAGGATACCTAATAAGCCATTTTACTAAATCTATCTCTTTTTGAAATTCTTTTTGTTGTGGCTCGGAAACTTTCGGTGCATTATAACTAAAACTAGATTTTCTTAATCTATCCGCCAATGCTTGCTGATTTATGTTTAGTGTTTCGGAACAATATTTTAGCCATTCACTTTTCACAATAGCGTCTGGTTGACTTTTTATGCCTTCCAAAACTTCTTCAAAAATTAGAGTTTTTTCTTGTGCTCCTAGATTATCTTTTCCACCTCTTTTTTCGAGGATATATTCAAGATGAAAACTAATCAAATCTTTTGCGTTGTTTACAACTTTATCAAATTTTTCTTTGCCGTGTTTGTGAATGTAATCATCAGGATCTAAATCTGAATTTAGATTTCCTACTTTAACAAACAAACCCATTTTTGTGAGAATTAATCCGGCTCGAAGCGACGCTTTTATTCCTGCTGAATCAGGATCAAACATAATTACAACTTCGTTTGTGTATCGTTTCAAAAGTCGTCCATGATCCTCGGTAAATGATGTGCCAAGCGGGGCGACGCAATTTTGCACACCGTGTTGGAAAAGAGATATCACATCCATATAACCTTCGAGCAAAATTGCTTTTTCTTGCTTTCTAATTTGTGGTGCGGAATAATAAAGTCCGTACAAAACCTTGCTTTTATTGAACAATAAACTTTCTGGTGAATTTAGATATTTTGGTTCACCTTTTTCCAACATTCTTCCACCAAACGCTGACAATTCTCCTCGATGATTATAAATCGGAAACATAATTCTATTTCTGAAATAATCATTACCATATTGGGTTGTGAGTCCTAAAATTTTCAAACCTTCCAGTTTGTGTTCTGCTTTTAATGCATTACTCGTCAAGGTGTTATCTGAATTTAATGCAAAGCCAAGTTCAAATTTTTCTGCAGTTTCTTTTGTGATTTTTCTTATTTTAAGATAATTTTTTGCTGGCTCACCGATATTAGAAAGTAAATTTTTATGCCAGAAATTTTTTGCAAACTCTAAAACTTTTCTAGCACGAGTTCTTCTTTCCGTATCTTTATCTTGTTTTTCTGTTTGAGGTTTATACTCGACACCAGCAATATCTGCCAGTTTTTTTGCAGTTTCATTGAAAGATAAATGCTCTATTTTTGAAATAAAATCAAAAATATCACCACCTTCTTGACAGCCAAAGCAGTAATAGAGTCCTTTATCTGGACTTATATGAAACGATGGAGTTTTTTCTTGATGAAACGGACAACAACCCTTGAAACTTTTACCTGCTCTTTTCAGAGTAGGCACATAACCTTGGATTATTGATACGATATCTACTCGGTCGCGTATAGTTTCGATAATATTTTCTTTCATAGGCACAATTTGATGTAGATTTTACCATTTTGGTAAAAAGCAGACAACAATCTTTAGCTAAAAGACTGTTGCCTGCGTTAATTGTCTGACTAAATATTTTTAGCGTCTTCTTTTATTTTTTGTCCGACGAGCTCTTCTTTCAGCTTCTTGTCGTTTAATTTTTCGTTTGATACTTGGAGGCATATAATGTTCACGTCGTTTTATCTCTTTGAGAATGCCATTCTTTTCACATTCTCGTTTGAACTTTTTTATAGCATCTTCCAAGTTATTTGGATCTCGTACTTTTATGAATACCACTTTTTACTTCACCACCCATTTCTCTAAAGATTTTTACTATGAAAATTTTGCCCGAGAGCAAGACCTTGCTCGCTCAAATCCCAAAGCTACAACTTTTACAGCGTAGCGAGGAAAGTGAGCACTGCTCACCCGGGAGGCCACATAAAGCGACGCTTACCCAGCAAATGATAATGCAAATGAAA
>CAYPLD010000113.1:0-3176 GCA_964411485.1 uncultured Elusimicrobiaceae bacterium
TCTCCTTTTATCCGAGATTGCCACAGCCCTTTGGGCTTCGCAATGACAAATTTTTTCTTACTTTCCCCCTTTCAAAAAGGGGGTGACATTTATGCCAATAAATGTCGGGGGTTTTTATGCTTCTTAAAACCCTCCGCACTTCGTGTCGACTCCCTTTACAAAAGGGAGAAAAAAATTAATACATTTCCTTTAATTTCGCTGATACTAAATCTAAATCTTGTGTGACACCTCGTTGCAAATCTTGAATTGCTACGAAATTTGTTTTGGTCATCAAATCCTGTGCCGAACATTCGCCCGCACCCAAAACTAATTTCATTCCCTCACTCGCAATCTTAAACGCAACTTGTCGAGCATTCGCTCGAGCCATAGTTTTCAGAGTTTCAACATCAAACTTCGTACCCTCTGCGATTATTCCATTACCCAAATCCTCACAGAAAGTTTTTGCAACTTCAGCTTCAGCAATCAGTTCGCCAAGTTTGAATGTCACATATTGATGTCGTGTCAAACGCTGTGCTCGACACTCTTCTAATAAAATCGCTAATGCTTTCAAACCAAGTGCAATACTATCAGCACCCAAATTGTTATCCTTTTGATGTATCGCATTCAACTCATCACCCATAGTGCTATAATATGCACCTCGAGTTTTGAGATGTTCTTGCCAACGTCCTCGATAAATTGTCATTTCCATAATCTCGTTTGTACCTTCATAGATACATGTGATTTTTACATCTCGTTTGATTTTTTCTACCGCAAATTCTTTTGTATAACCATATCCACCCAACGCTTGGATAGAATTTTCAGCACAATTATTTCCGGCTTCGGTCGCATAATATTTTGCGACTGCACCTTCCGTTGCTAATCCGTGATTATCAACATCCAATTTCTTTGCGATATTATCGATATAAGCTCTTGAAGCTTCAAATTTCACAAAGTGTGGGGTAACCAACTTATGCATATAACCTTGTTTATCGACGAGCGGACTTCCACCTTGAACTCGTTGTTTTGCATACTTAACCGCAGTTTCACCTGCTTCAAAACCTGCACCTAATCCAAATGCGGCAACCATTAATCTGGTATATCCAAACACTGCTTGTGCTTGTTGTAAACCTTGACCTTCGGCTAATCCGATTAAATTTTCTTTTGGAACAATCACATCTTCAAAAGACAAACCTGCTGTGTTTGATAATCGGATACCATGTTTGTCTTCGTGATGGTCATGAGTAAATCCTTCTGCACCTTTTTCTACTAGAAACCAACTTGGTCCGTCCGGACATAATGCTAAAACAGTGTATAGGTCGGCTACTCCGCCGTTTGAAATCCACATTTTGCTTCCGTTGATTTTGTAACCAGTGATTTCGCCATTTTCCATCACTCGTTCAGCTCGGGTTCGAAGTGAAACGAGATCTGAACCGGCATCAGCTTCAGTTGCACCATATGCGACTAATAATTTTTCTTTCGCTATTCGGCTGAACCACTTCGCCTTTTGCTCCTCTGTTCCCCCTACGTTTAATGGGTCACTACCTAAAAAGGTCGCGAAAACGCCGGTTGCTATACCTAAATCGATATGAGCTAAAGCTTCACAGATTCGCCATATATCGCTAGTAGAACCAGCTAAACCGCCGTATTCTACGGGGATAAGTAAAAGATGTACCCCTAAAACTTTAGGATCGTACATATCTTTCAATAATTTTTCTGGAAATTTGTTTTCGGCGTCATGTTCTCTTAAAAAATCAAACGAGATATGCTTTTCGGCATATCTTTTAAGACTTTCTAACATCAAGTTTCTGGACATAGAATCTATTTTCTTCATAAATCAACTCCAAATTCGGTCTTTTTTATATGATACCAATTTATGAGAAATGTTAAAAGTATGTATAATGAAAAATTAAAAAAACCCCAAGCCACACAGAGTCTGTGTCCACGACGTGGCAATCTCAATTCTTTTTCCCCCTTTCAAAAAGGGGGAACTAAAGGGGGATTTCTTTTTTATATAAACAAATCCCTCTTGTCTGCTTCGCAGTCTTTCTCCCTTTTGAAAAAGGGAGAAAAGAAATATTCACCCCCACCTTAATCCTCCCCCCTCATTTAGGGGGAAGAGATAAGAAAAAAAGGGAGAGGGATAATAAAAATGGCATAAAAAGACCCCGTGAAGAATATGAGAAATATGAACAAAATCTTCACGAGGTAGCTTTCCACACTATTTATTAACTAGTAGTAGTTAATAAAATTGAAACTTGTTTAGTTGAAGTAACAATTCCCTGAAGGACATGAAGACCCTAAACTGTTTGCTAGTTTTACACATCTAGTTTCAGATGCATTTGAATTACTTTCCACATAATCACAATCAAGCATATAGTTCCAAATAGAAGGATATTCATCTGTATAAACATAAAATATTCCAAAAGCATTATTTGTAAAAGAATAGGAAATAGCACGATTTTTACCTATACCATTATCATTCAAGATAAAGATTATAATCTTTACCAGATACTGTTATTCTACAATAACCACCTGTACAATCACCGCCTCCATCTACTTCGCTTTGTTTAAAGGTTATGTCTAATAAATCTAAAGCACTATTATCTTGAGCATCATCAAAAAGACTTCTTCTATCCATAGCATCATTAACATTTTTACCGATTGTCATAAGACCTGAAAGATGTGCTCTATCTCTTGCTACCATATATTTAGGTAAAGCTATTGCCGCAAGTATTGCGATTATTAATACTACCACCAACAATTCGATTAAGGTAAAACCCTTTTTATTTCGCATGAATTAAGCTTACCATTTTACTATCCACCTTGTAAATACTCCTTAAAAATGTTATAAATATTATATATGGCAGAATGTATTTTTTGCAAAATCGCTAGTGGGCAAACACAATCAAACGTATTATATGAGGACAATCATATTGTGGCGTTTAAGGATTTGAACCCACAAGCACCTTTTCATGCTTTAATTATGCCGAAAAAGCATATTGAGAGTCCAGCAGATATTGATGATTCTGATGCTGGACTCATAGGCAAGATAATGATAGTTGCAAAAAATATCGCCAAAGAACAAAATCTAGAACATTTTAGGATAGTCGCAAATAAGGGACGAGAAGCAGGTCAAAGTGTGTTTCATTTGCATTATCATTTGCTGGGTAAGCGTCGCTTTATGTGGCCTCCCGGGT
>CAYPLD010000114.1:0-3158 GCA_964411485.1 uncultured Elusimicrobiaceae bacterium
CCTAAATATGAGTAGCCATTTTCTTTTTTCTGTTTTTATGGAGAGGTGAAATAAATTTAGACAAAAAATAAATAAACGAACTTATTAAAGCAATACTCAAAACCCCGCTTAATATAAATATTCCAGCTCCCATCTTTTTTATTACCACTGGCACCAAGAAAATCATAAATGAAAAAATAGCTACAAAAAGAATACTAATTTGAAAATCTACTTGCTTGTAATTCTGTCTAAATCTTTCATTGCCTAAAAAGAGAGCGATTATTATAAATAGAAAAAACCAAGAAACTGTCCAAGTAGCACTTTTGCTATAAAAAATTATATACCCACTAAAAAGTCCTCCAAAAGCATACTGAGTTAAAAAAGGAATATACTTTGAAATTTTTACTAATTTTGCCTGTGGATTTTTCTTCTTTTTAATTTGTGCTTTATATAAAAATACTATGCCTAAAATAGCTAAAGACAAATAAGTCAATAAAATTAAATTATCAAAAAGCAAATCTATCCGAGTTAAAGTCAATCTATCCACAATCAAGCCCAGCGTAAAAAACCCCACAGTCAAATACCGCTCATTTCTCTCCACCCACCCCTTAGCTTTTATTTTAGTTTTTTCAAAATTCCTTTTAACAACCTGCATCCCCCATATTTTAACATATATATGGAAAATAGTTTTGCTCAAAAACGCCTTATTTGCACAAAACCCTCCTCCATTTTATGCAGATATATTCATTTTAGAGCTTATTAGGAGCTATTTGAGAATATAATAAACATCCTTTCCTGAGCACCCAACTTGTTCAATTTTGTCTTCTTTTTCTAATGCATTTAAATATTTATGGGCAGTATGTCTAGAAACATCCAATAATTTCTCCACTTCAAGACGAGTAATCCCCGGACTACGATCAACCAATTCACAAACCCCCAATTCTTCTTGATGGACAACTTCTTTTCTCATCAGTTCCAAAATTTTTTCCTTTCGCCTCTCAGTTCTATCACTCAACGCTTCCCGCGCCTCCTCCCGCATCTCACCCAACTCATCCCCCGTCCTCTCCACAAAAACTTTTTTCCTCCTCACACTCCCTCGCCCCAACCAACCCCCAATCAAAACCCCCACAACCCCCACCAAAATTAAAATAAATATGTTCATATTTTTTATCGATTACCTTTAGCTCTATTATGTGTTTTACACAACATTTGACAATTTTTTTCTGAAGTTTTACCGCCCTTGCTCCAAGCCGTAACATGATCTGCCTCCATATCTTTAAAACTCCATACTTTCTCTTTGTTTGCATCATGCCCAATGACACATAGTGGACAATTTGATTTACCTTTCTTTTTTGCTACCTCTGTCTGTTTAGTATAAACTGATTTTTTTATCGCTTCATCAAAAACCCGGACATCTAATAATTTTGTGTCAGTAGAACCACCAAGAATATACTCAAAAATTCCTTTGCGACTTTTAACATAAGGATCTGCGTAAAGTTTTTGTATTTTTTCTGATACTTTGGCTGGGTTAAAAGATTTTTTATGGTACTGCTCATAAAGCCGCCCCCATTCTAAACCTTTCATCTCATTTTCTACAACATCAAATACTCCTGATACCCAATCAATTACACTATTAAAATAAGTTTTTAGTTCATCTATATTTTTGTTATATCGGTGGCTACTCATATACTCATCAACAGTACCCTTACTTACCCAATCAAGCGCTCTTTCTAAAAACTCTTGACGATTAGCACTTCCTTTTATATATGCTCCCCATTTTTGTATATTAGCATTTTGACTATTACTAAACTCTTCTTTAGCCAAAGTTACAAAAGGTCCTGAATAAATAGCATTCAATAATTCCTGATTATTAAGTGGCACTCCTACTATATTAATTGTTTTAAACCATTCTTTTATTTCACTTTCTTCTCCTTCGCATTCATAAATAGTTAATTTCGTCTCTATAATTTTCTTCTGCTTGTCTTTAGCAATTCCACTAAAATACTGTTCCATTCCATTTTCATCTTTAACAGCAAATTTATTAGTCACAAATCGCCCGAGACTTGTAATTCTTTGCTGTCCATCTAAAACTTCAAAATTATCATCATCTACTTTCACAAAATAAATCAGCCCAATCGGATAACCTTTTAATATTGATTCGATCACGGCTACATCTTTTTTACCATCAGCATAAATGTAATTTCGTTGATATTCTGGTTGAATAGTTAATTTGCCCGATAAACCAAATAAGCCCTTGCCTTCCAGTTCATTATACACAAACCCCTCACAAATATCTTTAACTGTTATTTTGGTTTTTAATGTTGTTATCATAGTTTTATTTTACACTTTTTTATCTAAATTTCATTACTCTAATTTTTTCTTCTCTTTTTTAGATTTTAAGTTCTTAAAATTATCTTTCGAAATTATTTTTTTGCCAGTTTTACTTTCAATGTCTTTTCTTGTTCGCCCCGCGACACCACCCCCTTTTATAGCATCTTCTTTCAAGTCACTTAACCCTTGAGAGTCTTTCTTCTTTGAAATTTCTGTTGTTGTGGCTTCCTCTAACATTGTCAAAATAAGTTTTAATTCTGACATATGGTCACGAGGGTTGTCTGGATTATCTAAAGATTTAAAATCTTTGATTTGTTTAGCATTCATTTCAAAAGCTCCTTTGTATATTTCATTAGTCAAAATTGCAAAATCGATACCCACTTTAGCTCCCCTTTCCTTCCACTCATCAGTCAAAGTGTTGCGAACATTTATTCCGCGCATTCTTTTTGCTATCCAATCTTCATCATGCCCTTTTTGTTCATAAATATTTTTTGCTCGGATAATAGCCCTCTCAGGATCTTGAATTTCTTCAATTCTTTCTTGCCCAACTTTAGCCAACCATTTCTTAAACGGCTCAGCTTTGGGTGAAGGAATTGACTGAATTATACGAAAAACACCTTTTAAGTTATCTACATCTGTAAGATATTTTTTTCCATCAGACGATACCAATTTCAGTTGTCCGATTTTTTCGGACAACTCGCCTCCCTCTTCTTTTAACTTTCTTTTTAAATCATCCCAATATTTTCTAGGCCTTTCGCTACCAGAAAGTATTGCAACAATATCAACCACAGAAAAATACCACTGTTCATCTTTCCAAACACGCCGAACCTCCCTTTCCTCAAAAACCG
>CAYPLD010000115.1:0-3039 GCA_964411485.1 uncultured Elusimicrobiaceae bacterium
GCATTTGGTCCTGAACTTACAATATCACCAACTTTTAATCCGACAGGATGTGGTATATATCTTTTTTCTCCATCTTTATAATGAAGTAAACAAATTCTCGAACTTCTATTTGGATCGTACTCGATACTTGCAACTTTTGCAGGTATCCCGTATTTTTCCCTCTTAAAATCTATTGTTCTGAAAGTTCTTTTATGTCCACCACCAATATGTCGGACCATTATTCTTCCAGTATTGTTTCGTCCACCGCTCTTTTTCAAACCTTTGGTTAGTTTTTTTTCAGGTTTCTTTTTTGTTATTTC
Source organism: uncultured Elusimicrobiaceae bacterium (assembly GCA_964411485.1). GTDB lineage: Bacteria > Elusimicrobiota > Elusimicrobia > Elusimicrobiales > Elusimicrobiaceae > Pseudelusimicrobium. The sequence goes on from CAYPLD010000115.1 coordinate 300, forward strand.
TGAAAAATCTGCAACCGTTATTGTTCTTCTTGACGGTGTATATGGTCTAAATTTCTTAACTGCCATTTTTTCTTGTTTAAGCTCTCTAATTGTTTTGTGTTTCGCTAACACTAAATGAGAACCTTCTCCTCTTTTATTTTATCGGGTATATTAATTTTTTATCAATAACCCATAGTTTTTATTAGTCGCTTTTCGTTTTAATTTTCTTTTCCAACGGAAAAGAACTTTTCACAACGCGAAGCGAAAAATGTCCGTCGGCACTGCCGACTATTTAGCCGCTGTTTGTGCAGCGTCTATTCTGTCGCCTTCTTTCAAGGTTACAATCGCTTTTTTCCAATCAGGTTTCTTGCCTACCGACTTTCCAACTTTGGCTTCTTTGCCACCTACATTTATCATCGATACTTTCAAAACTGTAACCTTAAAAATTGTTTCAATAGCTTCTTTTACATCATGTTTGTTAGCTCGATTGCTCACAACAAATGTGTATTTGTTTTGCTTATCTCTTGATATCAAACTTTTTTCTGTCAAAAGTTGTTTTTTTAATGTACCAAAAATATTTCTAGACATCTTTCTTTTCCTCTTTAAGCTCACTTTTCTTTTCTGTTTTAAGCTCACTAACTGCGTCTTGCTTTGTTTCTATGTTTTTTCCAGCTTTTGCCACTGCTGGCTTTTTTGTTGGAGCTTTTTTTGTCTCTTTATGTGTTTCTAAAAATGTTTCTAATGCTTTTTTTGTTATCAATACTTTACTGCTGTTTAACAATGCATAACAATTTATATCGCTTGCAAGCATCATATTCAATTTATTGATGTTTCTACCACAAAGATATGCCTGTTTATCTTCGGTAGTCAACACAATTAAAGGTTTTCTACCTACTTTGAAAGTATCCAAAATATTTATCATATTTTTTGTTTTAGTATCTTTAACTTCCAAGTTGCTCAACACAATAAAATTACCTTCTGAATGTTTTGTCGACAATGCTTGATACAATGCACTTTTCTTTTTACTTTTTGGTAAATATACACCAAAATCTCTTGGTTTCGGACCAAACGCTGTACCACCTTTCACCCATATAGGACTTCTTGTACTACCAGCTCTTGCTCGGCCTGTTCCTTTTTGTTTCCACGGTTTTCTACCACCACCAGAAACTTCTGCTCTTGTTTTTGTTTTAGCAGTTCCGGTTCTTTGGTTTGATAAATACGCCGTTACAACTTCATGAAGAAAGTGTGCGTTAACTTTTGCTCCGAACATTTCTGTTGGAAGTGTAAATGTTCCTTCTTCTTTTCCGTTTATATTAAAAATCTTTGCTTCCATTTTTATTTCCTACTTCTTTTTGCCCTTTTGAGTGCCTTTTGGTTTATCATCGCTAGCTCTTTTTTTGCTTGTGATGAGTATAGAAACTATCGTTCCTTTTGTACCGGGGACACTTCCGTTTAGATATATCAAATTATTTTCTACATCAACTTTAGTAACTGCGATTCTTTGGACAGTCTCGATTTTACTTCCCATTCTACCCGGCATTTTCTGACCCGGTAAAACTCGTCCTAAAGATCTTCTTGATGCTATCGAACCACCAGATCTAGCTTTATGTTTTGTACCGTGAGTTGCTGGTAATCCTTTGAAGTTATATCTTTTCATCACACCAGCAAAACCTTTACCTTTGCTTCGTCCTTGTACATCGACAAGATCGCCAGCCTTGAATCTATTATCCAAAGTCAACTCTTGACCAAGTTCAAAACCTTCTAAATTTTCGGTTCTGTACTCTTTCATATGCTTTACAGGTTCTAGTTTATTTTTTTCAAAATATCCTTTGTCTGGCTTGTTAAGTTTTTTCTCTTGTGCCTTTTCAAAACCTAAACAAACTGCATTATATCCGTCCTTTTCTTTAGTTCGAAGTCGTACCACACTACATGGTCCTGCTTGAACTACACTAGTCGCATATAAATTACCGTTTTCATCAAAAAGCTGAGTCATGCCAATTTTTTTACCCATTATAACCTTTAAGGTTTCTGGTGCATTATTGGATTTTTCCTCTATTGGTTTTGCCTCTTCTTTTGTTTTTTCTTTTACTGGCTCAACCACTGGCTCTTTGACAGTTTCTGCTTTAGTTTCTTCTGTTTTATTTGCTTCTACTTTTGGAGTTTCCACTTTCTTTTCAGAAGTCCCCTCTACAGCTTTTTTTTGTTCATCTGTCATATTTTTCCTTTTTAAGCTTTCTACATAACACTCGTTTCGCTAGTGCTTTATAAAAAAGCTCCCTTACATTTTTATTGCTACATCGACCCCAACAGGTAAATCTAATTTCATTAGTTCATCTACCGTTTTCGATGTAGGATTTTTCAAATCTATCAATCTTTTATGAATACGCATTTCAAATTGTTCTCTGCTCTTTTTGTCGACATGTACGGATCTATTAACCGTGTACTTTTTGATTTTTCTTGGTAAAAGTACTGGTCCTGCTACTACTGCACCTGTCTTTTTAGCTGTCTCGACTATACGACCTACTGATTGATCTATCAATCGGTGATCGTAAGATCTCAATTTTATGCGAATTCTATCCTGACCGCCCAATTTAGCGGTATTTCCTGTCGCCTTCTTTTCCATTTTTTTATCCTTATTAGCTGTTTACGCTAGACTTATATTTTACCAAATTTACGTCTATACAACAACTAACCTATTCTACAATCTTAGTAACAACACCAGCACCAACGGTTCTTCCACCTTCTCTTATCGCAAATCTCA
>CAYPLD010000116.1:0-3030 GCA_964411485.1 uncultured Elusimicrobiaceae bacterium
CTCTTCTTGGTTCAACCCTATCGCCCATAAGTGTTGTAAATATTTTTTCTGCTTCCGCAGTATCTTCCAATGCTACTTTCAAAAGCTTTCGTCTTTCTGGATCCATTGTGGTTTCCCAAAGTTGTTCTGGGTTCATTTCACCAAGACCTTTGTATCGTTGAATATTGACACCACTAGACCCCAAATCTCGTACCGCTTTTAAAATTTCAGATAAAGAATATAAATATTTTTCTATCTTTGAATCTGTCGCAATAAACATTGGTTTTGTTTTTTTGTTAATTTCTTCTGGTGGGAAATATTGTTCCAAACTATATTTTTGTTTAGTTAGTTTTTCGTCAAGTGTTAGTAATTTTCCAAACTCCCAAAGACCTTGATGCTCTGGAATTAAATTATCCTCGTTTAATGCTTCGTCTTCTTTTCCGCTTGCTATTAGTTCTTCTTTTTTTTCTGTGATGATTTGCATTTCATAATCTTTATATTCTTTTTCAGAATAGAAAAATTTATAACCACCGCTTTGAAGAGGAACTCTGTAAACCGGTATTTTGCCGAGTTTTTTGAAACTAAAATAATCCTCTAAACCAAGATGTTTTGGTTCTAGTTTTAACAAAACTTCTTCAATGGATAATAATGTTTTAAGCATTTCGTCCAAATCCTTTGTTTTGATTTTTTCGCCTTTTGCATCAGCTATTTCACTATTTCCAATACCTTCTTTTAATAACCATTCTTGAAGCTGTGCTTCATTATCCATATACTTTTCTGTTTTCCCTTTTTTGATTTTATATAAAGGTGGTTGTGCTAAATATATATTTCCAGCTTCGATTAATGGTTTTAATTGTCGGTAGAAAAATGTTAAAAGAAGTGTTGTGATGTGTTGTCCATCAACATCTGCATCGGCCATTAAAACAATTTTATGATATCGCAATTTTGCAATATCAAAACCTGCGTCTTTTTCATCGCCCGTGCCAATTCCTGTTCCAACGGCAGAAATTAAGGTTCGTATTTCTTCATTTGATAATACTTTTACGAGCTGACTTTTTTCTACATTTAAAATTTTACCTTTTAGTGGAAGTATCGCTTGGAAAACTCTGTCTCTGCCTTGTTTTGCAGATCCACCAGCACTTTCACCCTCGACAATAAATAGTTCGGATTTTATGGGATCTTTTTCTTGACAATCCGCAAGTTTACCCGGCAAGCCCAGTCCATCTAAAGCTCCTTTTCGTCTTGTTAGGTCTCGTGCTTTTCTTGCCGCTTCTCGTGCTTCAGATGCTTGGATACATTTTTGACAAATCAATTTAGCTGTTTTTGGATTCTCTTCAAAAAATGTTGATAACGCATCGTTTACAATACTATTTACAATCCCTTCGACTTCGCTATTACCAAGTTTTGTTTTTGTTTGTCCTTCAAATTGCGGGCTAGGAATTTTTACACTTAAAACCGCGGTCAAACCTTCTTTGACATCGTCGCCAGTAACAACTCTGTCTTTATTTTTGCTCAAACCATATGTTTTGATATATTTATTAAATATTCTTGTTAATGCAGATCTAAAACCGCTTAAATGTGTTCCACCTTCGATTGTGTTAATGTTGTTCACAAACGAGAAAACATTATCTGCGTATCCATCATTATATTGAATGGCAAAAGATACATAAGTATCTTTTTGTTGTTTTTCTAATTTGATTGGTTCTGGGTTTAATGTTGATCGATTTGCATTTATATATTTTACAAACTCAGAAATACCGCCTTCATATAAAAACACATGGCTTTTGTTTTCTTCTCTTGCGTCGGTAAGAGAAATTCTTACGCCAGCATTTAGGAACGCCAACTCTCTCAATCTTTTTGAAACGGTATCGTAAGAAAACTCTATATCACCAAAAATTTCTGTGTCAGGTTTGAATGTTATTTTTGTGCCATGTTCTTTTGTTTTTCCTGTTTCTTTTATTTTCGCTTCAGGTACGCCACGTTTATATTTTTGATAATAAATTTTTCCGTTTTTATGTATTTCGGCCTCTAACCACTCTGACAATGCGTTCACACAACTAACACCGACCCCGTGCAAACCACCAGAAACTTTATATGCCCCATCACCAAATTTTCCGCCAGCATGAAGGACGGTCATAACAACTTCTAACGCACTTTTTCCTTTGAGCTTTGGGTCTTTGACTTTTGTCATTACATCGACTGGAATACCCCGTCCATCATCTTGTACGGAACAAATGTTTCCTTCTTTTAAGATTACCTCTATACTTGTTGCTCCGCCGGCTAAAATTTCGTCAACACTATTATCTACAACCTCATAAACCAAGTGATGTAAGCCCGGTGCTCCAGTTGAACCAATATACATAGCCGGTCTTTTTCTGACCGCCTCTAAACCTTCTAAAACTTGTATTTTAGATGAATCGTAATTTATCTTTAAGTCTGCCTCAACACTCGCCATTCGTCATTCTCCTAGTTAGATTATTTTTATGTTTCTTATCCAAGGCCTATCAAAATTTTTGTTCAAACTTTTTATCAGTGTTTTGCTTCTAGCTGAAAGTTCTTGTTTTGCTGTCGCAACCTTAACTTCTACAAGAAGTGTTCCGTTTTTTACTGCGGTCAGCTTCCAATATTTTGATCTAGCTCCAATCTCTCTGTCCCAAAGGCTATCGAGTATCATTAGTTTGCTAAACTTTGAATTAAACCTATTAAAATTGTTTTTTAGCTCATCTGATTTTTTCCAGTTTTCAGATCTTTTCTCTAGAAATCTCGGTTTCTTTTTCATTGTTTTTCCGTTTTAAGCACTCTATTTAACACTTGTTTTACTTTTGCTTAACAAAGATAGTTGTGTTTAAGTTCGAACCGGCATGATTACGTATTTATATTTGTCCTCTTCTAAAGACTCTATCAACACTGGTTGATCTTCACTAATAAAAGAGAATGTTACTTTTTGACAGGTAATGTTTTTTAGTACATCGACCACATATTGTGGATTGAAACTCGCAGTAAACGGCTCTCCTTTATAGTCTATTTTCATTTCATCGCTAAAATCCATTC
>CAYPLD010000117.1:0-3014 GCA_964411485.1 uncultured Elusimicrobiaceae bacterium
CCTGCTTTACATTTATCCTTCGACTACCTAAAACTTCGATATCAAGTTTGGCAAGACTGATTTTCTTATATCATCTAACTGCTATTTCACGACACTAGATGAAAAAATATATTACCCTAAAAACGACGAAATTAAAAAAATAAAGCTATAAATGGTAGAATGTATATATGAGAAGCATAATATCAACAATAATTTTCGCGATGGCTATCTCAACGGTCTGTTTTTCTGCAGAAATTTTTCCAATTTCTCCGGAAGACGGTTCTATTCAAATAACAAAATGGTATTATTGCCAAAAAGCTGGTCGTGAAATAAACAAAAACGTATTTTCAACATTAAGAGAAAATGGAATTGAACCGATGTCATTATCCCATAGATTTGATTGTTCGCATCTGCAAGATATCGCTTTATTTGATGAAAAAGGAAACGTTTTATTGATGTCACAACAATTGATAAATCTTGGTGAGGAAAAATTAGAAGCTATAAGATCTACTTTTTTAGATGATGCTCCTAACGCAAGACCAATTCATCTGACCGGTAATCCATTTAGAGGTTCAAGAAAAATGGAATATACATTTGTAGAGGGCGGAGGAGTGATATCTGGTAAATTTTCGAATGGTGAAACATATGCAATAATAAGTTCCAGTAATTTTGCAAACACATTCAAAAATTTTGAAGTTAGCAAGCAAGAAGCAAAAAAAATGATAGCTAAGGATTTCGGAATAAAAGAAAAAAATTTATTTGTAACATCAGTGGGACGCCATTTAGACTTATATGCATTGGCTCTTCCAAACGGCACAATATTGATAGAGCATGAATATAAGCCCGGTGATATATTAGCTTCAAAACTCTCAAAAGACAGTCGTTTCAACATACAGAGGGTGAGCGGAATTTATGGAGATAGAACAAATTTCTTTAATGGTTTTGTGAGCAAAAATAATAAAGGCGAGGTTATTGTAATAACAAACAAAGCACAAGATAATGACGGCAATCATCTTCCTAATCTAGAAAAAACTTGGTCTAAAATATTAGTCAAACACGGAATAAAAAAAGAAAATATACACTTCGAAGGAAATTATTATAAAGGAGCAGGAATAGATTGTATTGGTGCAATCAGCCCGTAAATAGGACATAATAAAAATATGGATACAGCGTTAATATTAAATTTTTTCGTCGCATTACTTGCGATAGTAAATCCGATAGGGAACTCTGCGTTCTTTTTGCAACAAGTCGAAACACAGAGCACAAAAGTTCAAATTGTGACAGCCCTTTTAGTTTCAATAACTGTGTTTTTATCATTAGTTTTCTTTTTTTATAGTGGCACAAGTGTTTTGAAATTTTTCGGAATAAGTTTGCCAGCGTTCAGAATTGCTGGTGGGATAATCCTATTAATGATGGGGATTAGAATGATTCACGGGTATCACAAAACCTCGATAGCTAAATTAAAGTTAAGTGAAAAAGATGACAATTTTGAAAAAGCTAAAAAGACACTTTCAAATATGCTTGTACCGATAGTGATACCGATATTGGTAGGTCCGGGAACAATGACGACTGTAATATTATATGCAAACGAAGCAAGAAACTTTTCAACCGACATAGGAATGATAGGTGCAATAGCAGGTTGTTCTACATTAGTTTTTATAATGTTCAGTTTTTCGGGCTTACTTTTCAAAATAATAGGTGCAAACGGATTTCAGACATTCATAAGAGTGATGGGACTAATAATCTGTGCAATAGCAGTCCAATTTATGATAGGTGGTATAGCAGAACTAATACCGGGTATGATAAACACTAAATTCACACATAATGTGTAGACTTTTCTAAAAATTTCAAATATGATAGTATTTGTAATACAAACAAACTTGGAGGAACTATTATGTCAAAAGCAGACAAAGCAAAAGCGTTAGAACTCGCTATGAGCCAAATAACAAAAGATTTTGGTAAAGAAGCAATTTGTAAATTGGGAGATAATATAGATAAGAATGTTGAAGCAATATCGACCGGTGCATTTTCATTGGACCTAGCATTAGGTGTAGGTGGAGTACCACGAGGCAGAGTGATAGAAATTTACGGACCAGAAGCTGGCGGTAAAACCACATTAAGTTTACATATCGCAGCACAAGCACAAAAAGATGGTGGAACGGTCGCGTTCATCGACGCAGAACATGCACTTGATCCTGCTTATGCAAGTAAAATCGGTGTGAATGTTGATGAACTTTTAATATCTCAACCTGACAGCGGTGAACAAGCACTCGAAATCACAGAAAAATTAGTACGAAGTGGTGCGGTAGATTTAATCGTTATCGATTCAGTCGCAGCATTAGTACCAAAAGCTGAAATAGAAGGTGAAATGGGTGCAAGTCATATGGGACTTCAAGCAAGGTTGATGTCTCAAGCGTTGAGAAAATTGACAAGTATTTTGTCAAAAACAAAAACTTCGATAATTTTTATTAACCAGTTAAGACAAAAAATTGGTGTGATGTTTGGTAATCCAGAAACTACTCCGGGTGGATTGGCATTGAAGTTTTATTCTTCCGTAAGAATTGATATTCGACGAATAGAAAATCTCAAAAAGGGTGATACTGTTATTGGAACAAGAGTACGTGCAAAGATTTTGAAAAATAAAGTTGCACCGCCGTATCGTCAAGCAGAGTTCACAATGTTGCATTCAGAAGGGATAAGTAAAGAGGCATGTTTGATTGATATGGGTGTGGCATCTAATATCGTTGATAAGAGTGGAAGTTGGTATTTGTATGGTGCTGAACGATTGGGTCAAGGACAGGATAATGCTCGACAATATTTGAAAGATAATCAACAATTGGCTGGCGAAATTGAAGAAAAGTTAAAAGCACATTATATGGATCACCATTATAAGCCAGCTGCTAAAGAAAAGAAAGAAAAAGTAAAAGCTAAATAAAAATAGTTTAAACTAAATAAAAAAAGAACCCCTAGCCACATAGAGTCTATGTCCACAACGTGGCTAGGGGTTCTTTTTTATTTTTTTATTTCCTCTCCCT
>CAYPLD010000118.1:0-2966 GCA_964411485.1 uncultured Elusimicrobiaceae bacterium
GGATGCTTCACAATTAATGCAGATGCACAAAGCAAAAATACTAGACAAATTTTACCTATACCATTTAAAAAAGTTGTTGGGGAAACAGTCCCTTCAAACTCCCCTTTGGATCCAAAAATTTCTGCTTTCATAAACAAGGCAATTGATACTAATTCAGAAAGCGAACTAAAGCTTGAAAGAGAAGCAAACTTAAAAGCTATTCTTGATAAAGTAAAAAAAGGCTGTGAAGAAAAAGGGGCAGAAGAAGCAGAAATAGAAAGTCTTATTAGCACAATAAGAGGTTTAAACAAATCTATTGAAAAAGACAGAAAACAACATGGAGAAGATACCGTAATCATAAAGGAGCTAGTTTTAGTTAATAGTTCTCTCCTAGAAACCTCATCAAATGCTTTCAAGAGTTTATTTAAGGATAGAAATGTAGTAATAACAATAAGCACTGCTAAAATTACTACTGAAACTACTAAAAAAACTATTATATTTGGTGGAAATATTTTTACTTCAACAGAAAAGAACGAAGAAAGTGTTGGTATTCAAAAAAAAGAAAATGTAAATAATTTTGCTGCTGATGTTAAACAGGAATTCGACAATTACCTTAAAAAGAGAACAGGGGAATATCAAAATTATAGAGTACTTATGGAAAAAACCATAGACAATATGTTTTTGGTAGAAAAGTTATCATCATCAAACGAAATAGACCATTTTCATAATGAACGTGATATCCTGCTTACTTTTCTCAGCGAAAATTTTTTAGAAATAAAAGATGAAGAAACTGCAAGGAAAATGCTTCATAATTTTTACTCTTTTCACGAAAGAGAAGATGGTGTGATACTAATAGAAATCGAAGCAAATATTCTTGCTATAGAAGAATATTGTTTTTTCTTTGAAATAGATGAAAAAAAGAAGGAAATAAAAATTTCTTTAATTTACAAATAAATCGATACGATAGAAGAATATTAAAATAACAAAAGCAGGCTGGATAAAAATCCAGCCTGCTTCTTATTGTGTGCATATATATACCACATTTGATATAATATAAATAACCCGCTTTATGACACTGATTAATAATTGGCGTCAAGTTATATTATTGAAAAAAATTTTGAGTGCTTTTTTATTTTTTTGCGAGTAAAGTGACCCCGTAGGGAGTCATCCTGAGCGAAGTCGAAGGATCTCTATTTTAATGAGATTGCCACGTCGTTCACTCTGCTCTCTCCTCGCAATGACAAGTAGTCGTCGCAAACAAAATAAAAAATCATCTCAAAACAAAAATGAGGTAAAAAAGAAATGGTATTATCAAAAGAAGATAGACAAGATATCGTAGGTAAATTTCAGAAAAGTGAAAAAGATACTGGTAACCCAAGCGTTCAAGTAGCTCTTATCACAGAAAGAATCAAATATTTATCGGATCATCTTAAAAAGAACAAAAAAGACTTTTCGACGGAAAGAGGTTTAGTAAAGCTAGTAGGACAAAGAAAAAGATTACTTGCCTACCTAAAGAAAAATAACTTCGAAGAGTACACAAAAATAACAAAAGAATTGAAAATAAGGAAGTAATTAATATATGAAAGATTCAAAATTGATAACCCTATCAACAGATGTTGAGGGGAAAAAGATATCGTTTGAAACTGGTCAGGTTGCGAAACAATCCGACGGTAGCGTTATCTTAAGAGTGGGAGATACTATGATATTAGCAACAGCAGTATCAAATAAAGTATCAAACCCAGCAGTAGATAGTTTTGTCCCATTGACAGTGAACTACAAAGAAAGAACCTACGCAGCAGGTAAAATACCCGGCGGATTCTTCAAAAGAGAAGCTAGACCTACCAAAAAAGAAACTCTAGCTAGCCGACTCACAGACCGAAGTTTAAGACCATTATTCCCAGAAGGGTTTACATCAGAAACAAATGTGACCACTATGGTGATGTCTTACGACGGCGTAAACGATGCAGATGTATTAGGTATAACCGCAGCGTCAGCTAGTTTGATGATTTCTTGCATTCCATTTGCAGGACCAATATCAGCTGTAAGAGTAGGAAGAGTTGAAGGTAAATTTGTAATCAACCCAACTAAAGAGGAACGACTTGTGAGTGATATGGATTTAATCGTATCAGGTACATTAAAAGGTATTTTGATGGTCGAAGGTGAAGCAAATATTATACCTGAAGAGGATTTAGTAACAGCAATTGAAACAGCAAAACCACATATTGATAAATTATGCGATTTGCAAATCCAATTTGCTGAAAAAATCAAACCGACAAAATTCGAGTTTGAAACTCTAGAAGTTCCAACCGAAATTGTAAAACTCGGTAATGAAAAATATAGAGATAAGATTGTAAAAATATTACAAAGTTTCGTCGATAAAAAGACCAGAGATTTGCAAATCGCAGAACTCAAAGCGTCGATGAAAACTGAAGCTGAGGCTCTATTGGAAGGGGGCGAAACATTCGCATCTCCAGTAGTAGAAGACATCGTTTATGAAGAAAGTAGACGAATGGTAATCGTAGACGGCACAAGAGTCGATGGTAGAAAATCTACCGATATCAGACCATTACATTCTATGGTAAAATTCTTGCCAAGAGCTCACGGTTCAGCATTATTCACACGAGGTCAAACTCAAGCATTAGTAGCTTGTACATTAGGTACAGCTGACGATCAACAAATGGTCGAAGGTCTTGACGAAATGTATAAAGAACAATTCATGCTTCATTATAACTTCCCCGGATATGCAACTGGTGAATGTAAATTCGACAGAGGTCCGGGTAGACGAGAAATCGGTCATGGTGAACTAGCAAGACGAGCTTTGATGCCAGTACTTCCAGAACATGATGACTTCGCTTACACAATAAGATTGGTATCAGAGATTATGGAATCTAATGGTTCTTCATCTATGGCAAGTGTATGTGGTGGTAGTTTAGCAATGTTCGACGCAGGTGTACCTTTGAAAGCCGCATGTGCAGGTATTGCGATGG
>CAYPLD010000119.1:0-1200 GCA_964411485.1 uncultured Elusimicrobiaceae bacterium
AAAATCCTTACCGCTTGGTTTTTGGAATACTTTCAATCCAAATTCCGGTATCACAGATATTATGTGATCGAAAATATCTGATTGCAATCCTTCATACTTTATCCATTCAGTTGTATTCAAAAATGCGTATATTTGCAAAGGCAAACCTTCTGATGTCGGAGCAAGTTGTCGAACCATTTTTGTGCTTGCTTTATCGACGAAATTTTTAGAGTTTAGATATGCTTCACAATAAGCTCTAAATGTTCCTATATTTGTCAAGTATCTGCCGTTCAATAAATTTTCTTTTGTGTTTTTATCTTTATTTTCTTTTGCGATTGCTGTTTCTTTTTTCGATAAATAATCCTTCAAAATATCTATTTTTTTCAATCCTTCGATTGTGTTTTTATCCAAAAATTTTATCGAGTTCATATCTATATTTATTTTTCTTGCGACCCGTCTTACACCACTTTTACTCATACCTTCCCAGTTTTTGAAACTCGAGGTCACCAAACTATATGCAGGTACGGAAACTATTGTATTATCCCAATTTTGAACTTTTATTGTGGTTAATGATATATCAATAACTGTACCGTCAGCACCTTGATTTGGAACTTCTATCCAGTCGCCAAGTTTGAGCATATCATTCATCGCAATTTGCAAGCCAGCTACAAAACCTAATATCGAATCTTTGAATATTAACATCAAAATAGCTGTCAAACCAGCTAGCCCTGCGACTATCGTAACAGGATTTTGTCCAATTAATATCGATATCAACAATACGATACCCAATAGGTATGTTAATATTTTGACTATTTGGAATATCCCTTTTGTTGCGACTCCATCTATCACTGGGAGTGCTTTGTTAAATAGATTTAGTCCAGCTGTTATAAAACGTACTAATGCGATTATGAATAGCACGGATACTATTTTTTGGATTGTAAAAAAGGCATCAGTTTTGGTTGTAAAGAATATAGGTAACGCGAAATATGTAAGAGTCAAAAGTACAACATACCGCATTTTAGCAAAGAATTTGTTTTTCTTAATATAGGTTTCCATACCTTTTTTAAGACGAAACGTCATCTTTCTCAATTGCCCCGTTATAAAGTTTTTTATCATAAGATTTATCAAAATAACTACTAATATGAATAGTAGTAGGTTTAGCGAAAGTTCTTTTAGATTTGTTATTTCTAGCATATAAAAATCCTCCTATACTGGTACTTA
>CAYPLD010000119.1:1300-2842 GCA_964411485.1 uncultured Elusimicrobiaceae bacterium
GTTCTTTTAGATTTGTTATTTCTAGCATATAAAAATCCTCCTATACTGGTACTTATTCGTTAAAGTTATTATACTATTAATAATACCATGAGTAAATTATATATAACCCTTCCACTTATAATATTATTGTCTATTGGTTGCTCGTCTATGCGTGCCATAGAAAAGGGTACAAATGTCGTATGGGTTGATATCCTCGCGGACAAAAAGTTATCTAGTGGAAAAAAATACGATTTTTGTTATCAGTTTAATTTGATGCTATATCCTGAACCTGTGGTGAAGGATATCAATCTTGAAGAAACATGTATTTCCACATGCTGTTGGATGAGTGAAAAACCTGTTGTTGAAATAAATCTAAACGAAAATTTTGAAACTAATCTTGCCGAACGCGGTTATGCATATAAATATCGACCTGATAAAATAACAATCAAAACAAAATATAATTCTTTTCTAAAAATGTTTACCGTTAATGCTAGTCCAAAAATAATAAATTCGAAGGGTGAAGCAAGTTTAGATTTTAAGTTATATGAAGATGCTGAACGTTTAGTTCAATTAGAAAAAGAACGTAAAGAAGCTAGAGCATTAGCAAGCACACGACTTACCAAAAAACAACAGATTTATCGACGAGAAAAAGAGCAAGAACAGGCAAGTCTTTTGAAACTTCAAAATACGTACAAAGAGAATTTGGTAGCAGAATATGTTCAGAGGTATATGGGTGCGAAAATCGATAAGTATCTTTATGAGCTCACAAAAAGTTATAGAGATGAAGGTAAATTACTTTTTATAGATGAGAAAGTTTGGGATATCAAAAAAACCGAAGATAGTAGATATTTAGTGAAATGTAGTGTGAATTCTAGACTGGGTAAATCTGCAAATACGATGAAATTTTATTCGGTTTATTGCGGAGAATGGAATGTGAACACGGATACAGAAAAAGTATGGCCGTCGGATTCAAGATCACTTGATATATACAACGGAGTTTTCTAGAATATATAAGTAGGCACTGTCATTTTGAACTCAACAAACACTGTCATCTTGAACTGAACAAACACTGTCATCCTGAACTTGTTTCAGGATCTTATACGGGAGAACAATGAAAAATTATTATGTATATATACTTTCAAACTGGGACAATAAAGTTTTATACATAGGAATTACCAATAATATTGTGAAAAGAATTTACGAGTATAAAAATAAATTGGTAAAAGGTTTTAGTGAAAAATATAATTTAAATAAATTGGTTTATTATGAAAGTACAGGAAATGTAATTTCAGCTATAGAAAGAGAAAAACAAATAAAGAATTGGCATAGGGAATGGAAAAACAATCTAATAAAAAAAGAAAATCCATATTGGAAAGATTTAAGTAAAGATTTTTTGGAAAGTTAAAAAAAATAATGTCACATAAAAAAAGATCCTGAAACAAGTTCAGGATGACAGCATAGGTGTTAGTTTAGAATGGCAGTAAAAAAGATGGAGAAGTAAAAAACCTTGTCATGCTGAATTGACCCATAGGAGTCATCCCGTACTTGATACGGGATCCAGTA
>CAYPLD010000120.1:0-2837 GCA_964411485.1 uncultured Elusimicrobiaceae bacterium
AATATGAAAAATGAAGAAAAAATAAAACAATCATTAGAAAAAAAGTTTAACAATAAAATAGAAGTTGAAGTTAGATCAAAACAAAAAATTTGGGCTAAAGTTGAAGCTAATATTTTACACGATGTAGTCAAATATATGTTTGACGATTTGAAATTTCAATATCTAGCTACAATAACTGGTACAGAAGAAGGCGAAAATTTTGAAATATTATATCACCTTCAAGCAGACGAGCATTCTATACTCTGCACTGTTAGAGCGGTGATGCCTGTATCAAAACCAGACGTAGAAACTATCACAGATATCATACCGGGTGCGATTTGGTATGAAAGAGAGTTGGTAGATATGTTTGGTGTGAACGTCAAAGGATTACCAAAAGGTAATAGATATCCATTGCCAGACGAATGGCCAAAAGATATACATCCGTTAAGAAAGAATTTAACTCAAAAAGAGTTGGGTAAATACCCAAAATAAGGAAATTTCGAGAGATTATTTTAAAATTTAATTAAGGAGGTTTTTACGAGTATTTTGAGATAAGTTTTTGTTTTCTTTGCGACGACTAGTAGGTGCGAAGCACCGAGCGAAGCGAGGGTGCCCTACTCGAGGAGCAAAAAAACAAAAAATCGCTCAAAAGACGAAGTAAAAAAAATATGCCGAAAATAACTGTGCCACTAGGTCCACAACACCCAGCACTAAAAGAACCGGGAAGTTTCATGCTTTCTTTGGAAGGCGAAGAAATCAAAGACGCTGTTTTACGACTTGGATATAATCATCGTGGTGTAGAAAAAGCAGCAGAAAATAGAAATTATGTTCAAAATATTTATCTATTAGAAAGAGTTTGCGGTATTTGTTCACACGCACATGCGACAGCTTATGTACATAATGTAGAAGAAATCGCTGGACTAGAAGTTCCAGAACGAGCTAAAGCTATCAGAATGGTAATCGGTGAACTTGAAAGATTACATAGTCATTTATTATGGCTTGGTGTAGCAGGTCACGAAATCGGTTTTGATACATTGTTTATGTACTCATGGCGAGATAGAGAATTAGTATTAGACGCATTAGAAGATATCAGCGGAAACAGAGTCCACTATTCGATAAACTCTATCGGTGGTGTTAGACGAGATATGTCTGATGAACAAATCAAAAGTGTATTAGCCAAACTAAAAATAATTGAAGAAAGAATAAAATATTACATCTCAGTTGGCACAGAGGAAGCTACTATCATTGCTAGAACAAAAAATGTTGGAGTACTTCCAAAAGATGAGGCACTAAAACGATGTGCGACTGGTCCATTGGCTAGAGCATCAGGAGTTGATAGAGATGTAAGACGAGATAATCCATATTTACTTTACGACAAAATGGATTTCAAAGTTATCACACAAGATAGCTGTGATGTGTTCGGTAGATTAGTAGTTAGAGCATTAGAGATGGTCGAAAGCTGTAAAATCTTACGACAACTTCTAAAAAATATGCCTAGCGGTGAAGTAGCTATAAAAGCACCTATCAAAATCGGACCGGGTGAAGCAGTCAATAGATATGAAGCACCAAGAGGTGAGGATATTCACTATCTTAAAGCCAATGGTACTGATGTGCCAGCTCGAGTAAAAGTTCGAGCACCAACATTGGCAAATTTTGAAAGTGTCGATTATATGCTAAAAGGTGATACACTGGCTGATGCTCCATTAATCATCGCAGCGATTGATCCTTGTTTCTCGTGTACTGACAGAATGAGTTTAGTTCAAACTGGTTCTGGTAAAAGCGGTATTATGAGTTTCAAAGAATTGAGAGCTTATAGCATTGAAGAATACAAAAAGAAAGGAATTGATTTTAGCAAAGTAAAAATCTAAAAAATTATGGAAATATTAAAAGAAATATTAATAGGATTATTCTATATCATCGTATTCCCGGGATTACTATTCTTGGTAATCTACGGTGGACTATCCGAATGGTTGGATAGAAAGTTTTACGCACAAATGCAAAATCGTCAAGGACCACCTTGGTTTCAGCCATTTGCTGATTTGATTAAACTTTTATCAAAAGAAGTTATAATACCCCAAGCCGCTGATAAAAAGATGTTCAAAATATTGCCGTTTATAGCGATTGCAGCTATTAACACATCAATATTTATGATTCCTATATTCAGCAATAGTGCATTGTATGGTTTTAGAGGTGATATCATTGCTGTTATCTACTTATTATCCATCCCGACAGCAACATTGTTCTTGATAGGTTGGAGTTCGACCAGTCCATATTCTACAATCGGATCTATGCGTGTATTGACCCAGTTGTTCGCATACGAAGTTCCGTTGATGATTGCAGTATTAGGACCTTGTATATTAGCAGGTAGTTGGTCTATCGAAGATGTAGCAGTATTTTTCACAAACAATCCATGGTTGATGTTAGTAAACATTATCGGATTCTTGGTAGCGATAGTTGCATTACAAGGTAAATTGGAACGGGTTCCGTTCGATATACCTCATGCCGAAACCGAGATTGTTGGTGGTGTGTTTACCGAATATTCAGGCAGATTATATGGCTTCATGCGACTTGCTCTAAACATGGAGATGGTCGTTGTCGCAGCATTAATCAACGCAGTATTCTTGGGCGGAAGTTTTGGATACTCCGGCTGGATTGGATTGTTATTATTTGTAATTAAAACAGAATTTGTAGTGTTCTTGTTGTCCGTTATTAAAAGTGCGATGGCAAGAGTCAAGATAAATCAAATGGTTGATTTCTGTTGGAAATGGTTAGCACCATTTGCGATACTCCAAATTCTAATTTGTATAGTAGTGAGGTTCATGATAAATGGTTAGACCTTTAAGAGCTTGGAGAGAGCT
>CAYPLD010000121.1:0-2708 GCA_964411485.1 uncultured Elusimicrobiaceae bacterium
TAGCATGCGAATTTTTGAAAACTGGATCTTGTAAAATTTCTCTGATTGTGACCATTAATGGTCGTTCATTTGGAATTTCAAAACCGATTGCATCTTTACCCGGTATTGGAGCTTCGACTCGGATACCACGAGCTTTCATCGCAAGTGCGATGTCATTTGATATTGCGACAATTGTACTGATTTTCACACCGGGATCTGGTTTTATTTCATATCTGGTTACGACTGGTCCCGGCGATACACCAGTCACAGATGCTTTAATATTGAAACTTTTTAATGTGCGTTCTAGATTTGCTGTTGCGTGTTCGATTTCTTCATCAGTTGGACCCAATACCCCACCGTTTTCGGGCGAGGATAATAAATCTAATGAAGGAAGTTGGAAAGTATCTTTATCAAAAGTTTTCGTTTCGTCGCTATCTTTCTTCTCGGTTTTATTGAACAATTCACCTTGACTTTTCGGCTGTGCGATAGTCTCTGCAACGGGTCGAATTATTTTTGGCTTTTGTTTTTGTGATTCGCCTTCTTTAAGCGGATCATTGTACCATTTTAATTTTGAAAAATCCTTATCTCTATCAACTTTTTCTGCTTTAGCTATTTTGGTTTTGAGTTCCATTCTAGCGTCCATCCAGCTATGATAATCTCTCTTAACGAACTCAAGAAAATGTGTGAACGCATCTAACCATTTAATCTCAAATAGTATGTACGAACCAACCAATAAAAGTGCTATTCCTAATATAAAACCACCAGCTTTTCCGACGATACTGGATACTATCCCAAAAACCCAACCACCTACAATACCACCACTTATATTCGATGCTTCAAATATACTTTTTAGAAAACTACATTCCAAAGATATTGCAGAAATTGTTATTAATGTGCCAGCGATAAGCGTGAAATAACCGAATTGTTTTTTCTTGAAAAATCTTATGAGTCCATAAACCAGAAACAATGGTAGTAGATAAGAACTATGTCCGAAAATATCAAATAATGTTGAGCTAACCATTTTGCCTGTTTGACCTGTCGCAACGCCTATCCATTGAACCCAAAACAACCATAAAAGTAAACAAAAACTAAAAATAAAAAAAGCAGCACTTAATAAATTAAAAGACGTTCTTTTATTGTTTGTTTTCTTTCTTTTACCGTTTTTGGATTTGTATATTCTAGGCATTTCTTACTCCTTGATTGCTGGAGCGATTGGTGCCACCATGGGTTTATGTTCTGATATGTTCGAAAATTTCTTTATGTGATAGTTGATTCCCTCTTCAGAAATTTCTATTTTATTCTCGGAAACAAGTACACCAAGAGCCAAATACATCATAGAGCTTGATAAGTTCAAATTAGTCTTAATCTCCCAACTAGTAGCATCTGGATTTTTAGATAAAAAATCCAAAATTCTCTGACTAATTTTTTTCAAATTTTCTTTCAACATTATTTTTTCTCTATTGCGAATAATTCCTGATTTGGTTTTACTGGTTTCCCATCATCTGCTAAAACTTTTACAATTTTGCAGTCGAATTCTGCTTTGATTTCTGTAAAGACTTTCATTGCTTCTATCAAGCAAATTACTTGTCCTGCATTTACCTTTTCCCCTTCTCTCACGAACGGAGGACTTGAAGGTGATGGACCTCTAAAAAATATTCCCATCAAAGGAGATTTTATTGTGTTTGAATAGCCATTAGTTTTTGATGTTCCGTTGCTTGAGGCTGTTGAAGGAGCTACGCCTCCGACTGGTACTAATACTTGTTCTGGTTTTCGTCTTGCAAGTTTAACAGTAGTTCCTTTCTCTGCAAATTCCACAGTATCTAGGTTATTATCCTGCATAAATGAGTATAAATCTTTTACTTCTTTTAGGATAGGAGAAACTTTTTCCGGTTTGCCGTTTGTTTTTTTCTTGAAGATTCTTGCCATAACACAACACCTCTCTTTGAATTTACAACTATACCATTATATAAAATTACCCGAAAAGGTGCTTATAAAAGCACCTTTCTGGATAGTTTAATTTTACCAAAGTTATCTTTTTCTAAAACTTTTACTTCTATTTCATCGCCGACTTTCAAAACATCTTCAACTTTGTTGATTCGTTTTTTATCGATTTCTGAAATATGTAAAAGTCCATCTTTGCCCGGCAATATTTCGACGAAAGCACCAAAGCTTTGTATGCTCACAACTTTACCTTTGTAAACTTTTCCAACTTCTGCTTCTGCTGTGATAAGTTCAACTTGTTTGATAGCCGCTCTCATTGATTCACCATCAACTGCTGCTATCGAAACTTTACCGTCGTCATCAATATTTACCTTTGCTTCAGTTTCTTCACATATTCTTTTGATGTTTTTCCCACCCGGACCTATCAACATACCGATTTTGTCTACTGGTATTTGAATCACTGTCATTTGCGGTGCAAATTCAGATAATTCTTTGTTAGGTTCAGAAATAGTTGTTTCCATGTGATCCAATATATGATTTCTACCTGCAGATGCTTGTGCTACTGCTGTTTTGAGTAAATCTAATGAAATACCTTCTTCAAGTTTGACGTCCATTTGGAACGCTGTTACACCAGTTCTTGTACCGGTCAATTTGAAGTCCATATCGCCGAGATGATCTTCCATACCTAATATATCTGAAAGAACCACAGCTTTATCGCCTTCTTTTATAAGACCCATCGCAATACCTGCACATGCGGCTTTCAAAGGTACACCTGCGTCGAACATTGC
>CAYPLD010000122.1:0-2705 GCA_964411485.1 uncultured Elusimicrobiaceae bacterium
CAAGAGCATAATTTTTCGGGACAGTATATTCTGTAAAAAATGATTCTTCGCCTAAACCTCTGGCACTACCGGGTTTAAAATTATGGAATGTTGATGCTAATCCGAATTTTATTGTGTTTCCTGTATTTGGATACCAATTAAAATCAGCTTTTAAACTATAATCGCTTAAGGCAGCTTCCCAAATAAAAGAGTTTGCTTCACCCTCGGGAACCCCAAGTGAATAATCAAAAACACTCCGAATCAAAGTAAAATTTGAGAAAAGTTTTTTCGAAAATAAATGATTCCATCTTAAAGTTTCTGTTTCATTTCCCCAACCCATTTTAAAATCATTGCCTTTAAAAACATCTTTACCGTAATAAAATGAAGCATAAAACCTGTTGTTTTCATTTAAATTATAATTTACCTTAGCATTAATATCATAGAAATACAGTTTATTGTTTTTTAAATCTTCATCGTCAGACAGGCCTAAGAAAATATCGACATAAGTTCTTCTACCGGAAACTATAAAGGATGACTTATCTTTTTTAATAGGGCCTTCTAATGTCAGGCGGCTTGAGATAGTACCAATCCCACCGGTTCCCGAAAATTTCTTCATATTTCCATCTTTCATTCTCACATCAAGCAATGATGATAATCTTCCACCATAAGCAGGAGGGATGTCTCCTTTAAATAACTTAACGTCTTTAATGGCATCGTTGTTGAAAATACTAAAAAAGCCCAAAAGATGAGCAGGATTATAAACCACCGCTTCATCCAATAAAATAAGATTTTGATCGATAGATCCACCCCGAACACTAAAACCGGAACTTCCTTCAGCAGCTGTTTGCACTCCCGGCAATAATTGTATTGCTTTGATCACGTCAACTTCTCCCATAAGAGCAGGAATTTGTTTAATGGTTTTTACATCCATTTTTGAAACACTCATTTCAGCTTTACTAATATTTTCGTTAATTGCTTCACCTTTTATCACTACCTCTTCCAAAAGCTTTTGTTGTGGTTCAAGTTCAATATTAATAGTAACATTTTTTGTTAAATCAACTTTTACCTCCTGTGTTTTATAGCCGACATATGAATAGTTTATCCGATAGTTTCCGGGAAGTAAGCTTATTGAATAAAAACCATATAAATTGGTTACGGTTCCACCATTTAATTCTTTAATATAAATAGTTGCACCTAATAAATCCTCACCGGTATTTTTGTCTTTTATATGCCCGCTAATTGCATGTCTTTTACCACTATAATCCGTGTTTCCCACCGATTTTGCATTTTTAAAAGTTAGTATAGCAATGACGGTGATAATTATAAAAAATAATTTTTTCATCAAATTTTTTTGGTTATGGATTAATATAAAACGAATAGACGGTATTCTGTTCCATTTGTTACATTTATAAATGAATAGAACGCGGATGACACAGATAACACAGATTTTCACTGATTTATTATCCCACGAGTTTTCTGGGCAGGTTGTGATTATCAGCGTAAATCCGCTTAATCCGTGTCATCCGTGTTCTGTTTTTTGTTTGCAGCGAAGCTGTTATATTTTATAGTCAACTAAAAACTCAAATAATTTAAGTATATCCATATCATTTTCAAGAAAAACACATTCTATTCCCAACTCTTTGGCAGGTTGAATATTTTGAAAAGAGTCGTCTATAAAAAGAGTTTCTTCAGGTCTTATTCCACCATCTTTTAAAGCAAATTCATAGATTTCTTTATCAGGTTTTCGCATTTGCAAATCGAATGAAAACCAAGCTTTTTCAAAAAGAGAGGAGAAATCTTTTAGGCCCGATTTTCTTCTGAATTCTTCAATGTAAACATTATAATGAATAATATTAGAGTTGCTTAGCAGAAAGATTCTATATTTATTCTTTAGTTTTTTTAATAAATCAATCTTTTCTTTCGGAATATCCAGAATCATTGAATTCCATGCTTCATCAATTTGTTCATCACTTATATTTCCATCAATAAGCAATTTTAAATTAGTTCTAAAATTTTGTGGGCTTATCAGATTTTTTTCCAGGTCTTCGAATAAATGGTTTTGAACAGCTTGGGAATACATTGTGTCAAAATCTTTTATTCCCAGTTCTTTAAATTTCTCCTCCGGTATTAAATGATCAATATTACAAATTACGCCCCCAAAATCGAAAATTATATTTTTAATTTTATTTGAAATATTCGTTTTCATAGATTAAAAAAAATTTAAAAAACATTTGTGTTTCAGCAAAAATATATAATTTTTTAATATTCTTTCTGCACAACAAAAATAAACAATTTTGATTTTAATATTTGTTTATAGCAATATTTTAAGAAAATAAAATTGATTTTTGTTTTTGCTTTTGTAAAAATTTGTATCTTTGCAAACCCTTTTTAAGGAAGAAAAAAAGAAAATGGGCCTATAGCTCAGCTGGTTAGAGTAGTTGACTCATAATCAATTGGTCCCTGGTTCGAGTCCAGGTGGGCCCACAAAGTAAAAAAAGACTCTCTTATCGAGAGTCTTTTTTTTATATATAATATTGTCTTTTTAAGGATTGGGTTATTATTACAGCTTTTGAATATCGAACAATGATTAACGATTTCAGATTTATTTTTATTTGAATGAATTACAATTCTAAAACAATACAAAACAGTGATATATCTGCCGAATACTATGATCATAGATTTTCACGGTAAAAATCTCCACGTATTTCAAGAATAAGAAGCACCAC
>CAYPLD010000123.1:0-466 GCA_964411485.1 uncultured Elusimicrobiaceae bacterium
GCTCAAAGCTTTTACGGTTCTATCGGCTATGCCTTAGGTGCGACTTTAGGAGCATCTGCGGCGGATAAAAATCGCAACGTCTTTCTACTCATCGGGGATGGATCATTTCAAGTTACCTGCCAGGCCCTGTCAACTATGATAAGAAATAACCTGAAACCAATTATATTTCTGATTAATAACAATGGCTATACAATTGAACGAATAATCTGTGATAATACCTATAACGATATTCAGCAGTGGAAGTATCATGAACTGCCACGAATATTTGGAGGAGGGGAATCTTTTGAGGTATATACTGAAGGCGAATTGGAATATGCACTGAATAAAGCGGAACAGAGTGATAAATTAGTTTTTATTGAAATTCACACAGATCGTTTGGACTGCTCTGAATCACTAAAAAAAGCAGGCCCGGCAATGGCAAAAGCAAGTAACGTTGTTTAGCATGCCTTTGATATTTATAATTATC
>CAYPLD010000123.1:476-2686 GCA_964411485.1 uncultured Elusimicrobiaceae bacterium
TTGAATTCATAGAATTAAAACTTCATAACTTGACGCTCCACTAATCAGCGAAACGCTTTGCTTTTTCACTGATAGGTTTTACGTTATATGAAAAAAGAGTAGGAAAACAATGAATATATCTATTAGAAATGAACACAAAAAAGATTATAGGGAAGTAGAAGAAATAACTCGTGAAGCTTTTTGGAATTTATATTTACAGGGATGTGATGAACATTATTTAGTTCACAAAATGAGACAACACAGTGATTTTTTACCTGATCTTGATTTTGTTGCCACTTATAAAGAGAAAATTATTGGCAATATAATGTTTGCAAAATCTTATGTTATAGATGAATCAGATAATAGAATTGAAACTATTTCTTTTGGCCCATTAAGCGTATTACCTGAATTCCAAAGACAAGGAGTTGGTTCTGCTCTAGTTCAACACTCTATAGAGATTTCTTTGAAAAAAAACTATAAAGCTATAATAATTTGGTAATGTAGCAAAAGTTGTTCTGTGAAAATATTTTTGTAAAAGGTGCATTTGTGATTATTTTTGATAAACCTCTACATTTATCAAAAAAAAGGAATCGCAAATGCAAGGGAAATGTAATCTTGATTTATCGTTTTGTCTAGCTGATGATGGTTTTTCTCTGGACGAATTAGTATTTAAACTTGGAGAGTTGTTTGAAAAGAAGGCATTCAATGAACTTTTGCGTTTGATTTTGATGCTCGTTCAGGAAGTGTTGATTAATCGTATACACCATAAAAAGAATCATCCTTTTTCTTGTTGCGGCAAATCAGATTTTAAATTCAACGGGGGTTATAATAGACGTATTAGAACCAGTCTTGGAGAAGTAAATATATTTTGGCATAGAATTTGTTGTAAATCCTGTGGACGTACTATTGTTATTCTCAAGGATTTTCTTAAGATAAAGCACTACCAAACCAAAACAAATGAGCTTGAGAAGATAATCGTTGATGCAATCTCTGAGACCAGCTATAGAAGAGCAGTAAAGAGTATTGGAGACCATAAACTTATTAAATTATCACATCATACTGCTCATAACTGGATAATGCAGACAGACTGTGATGAAATTAAATTATCAAAAGATATTATTGACTCAATGGGACCGATACAGATTGTGGCAGACGGTACTGGTTTTAAAGGACAACCGGAGGCTGGTAAAGTAAAAAAAGGAGATTTGAAAGTAGTTGTGGGTGTTAATACCGCAGGAGATGTTTTTCCGCTGGGCTCATGGACAGGCACAACATGGGAGGCAATAAACGATCATTGGAAAAAGAATAAAATAAAATATCCCAACGGCAGTATACTTGTATCAGACGGTGAACCTGGACTGGCAGATGCTTTTGCTGAACAGGTTGAACTTCACCAGCGCTGTCACTGGCATATAGTTCGTGATTTATATCATTGCATGCATCATGATGGTGCGCCACTGCAGAAAACAAAGCAGTTGCAAAAAGGATTAGCTGGTGTTTTAGCCATAGAATTGCCTGAGGGTGATTTCAAAAGAGTAAAAGAATCAGAAAAAGATGAGATAGAAAGCAAAATAGAAAATGCGGATGCCGCATTGGGTAAACTTATTAAATTTTTGAATGAACATGGATTTAGCAAAGCTGCAACATATATAGCCGGTGCAAGAAAAAGTATGTTCAGTTATGTTAGAAGATGGCTGAGATTAGGAATAATTTGCCCGCGTGCCTCATCTCTTATAGAGCGTGTTATTAGGGAATTGGGACGCCGGTTGAAAAAACTGGCCTACAATTGGTCAGACAAGGGTGCAGTTAAAATATCACGGATAATATTGAAGAAATTTACGAATGAAAAAGAATGGGAAGTCTATTGGAAAAATAGGCTTGGAATTATAGGCAATGTTGTACTTAGCATTGGAAATTATGAAATAACAGAACAAAATTTGCGACATTAACAAATAATTATGATGGAAAATATTTTACAGAAAAAACTTTATGAAGACGTTCTGATTTTTGACGGTGGTATAGGTACCGAAATATATAAGAACAATTTTTTTATAAATACATGCTTTGAAGAATTATCTCTAAGTGCTCCAAAAATAATATCCGGTATACACAAGGAATATTATGATGCTGGTGCTGATGTTTTAACTCTTAATACATTTGGAGCTAATAGAAATAAACTGTCAAAGTTTGGTCTTGGCAGTAAAGTCAAAGAAATCAATACAGCAAGTGTA
>CAYPLD010000124.1:0-2669 GCA_964411485.1 uncultured Elusimicrobiaceae bacterium
TTTTTAAGTTATTTTTCAATTGTTTCAGATTCTACTTCTTGTGTTTCGTCCTCATCCTCTTTAACAACAGGTGCAACTCTTGCGATTTTATCACTATCAGATTTAAACTTCACAAGTCGAACGCCTTGAGTGTTTCTACCAACCGCTCTAATTTGTTGACATCTCAATCGAACAGCCATTCCGTTTTCGGTGATAACCATCAGGTCATAGTCTTCACTAATGATTTTTATGCCAACAACTTCGCCGTTTCTTGCACTAGTTTTAATTGTGATAACACCACTACCACCTCGTTTCTGTTTTCGGTATTCAGAAAATGGGGTTCTTTTTCCATATCCATTTTCGCAGACAGTCAACACTTCAACCTCCTGAGTTGGATCAATGGTTTCCATGCCAACAACAATATCGCCTTTTTGTAGTCGGATACCGCGAACACCTTTTGCTGTTCGACCCATCGCTCTAATTTGGGTTTCTTCAAATCTAATCGACTTGCCTTTTTTGGTTGCAAGCATTATCTCTTTATTACCTTCAGTCATTTGGACAGATGTTAAAACATCGCCCTCTTCAAGACCTATTGAAATAATACCTGTCTTTCTGATGTTCGCAAACAAGGATAGTTTAACTCGTTTGATGCTTCCGAAACGAGTACACATTGCTAAATATTTTTCATCCTCTTCGCCTTTTTTTGGTTCGAAACTTTCTATCGGCAATGCTGATGTGACTTTTTCCTCGCCACTAATTTGTAGCAAGTTGGCCATTGCTCGTCCTTTTGAAAGTCTTGTTCCTTCTGGTATTTCAAATGCGCGCAAACTAAATACTCGTCCACGTGTTGTGAACATTAATATTGTCGCATGACTTGATGTTATAAATAGATTTTCAATAAAATCATCTTCTTTGGTTTTACCGCCGATAATTCCCTTACCGCCTCTGTTTTGAGCTTTGTATGTCGATAATGGAATTCGTTTTGCATAACCAGTATTTGAAAGTGTTATCACAACTTTCTCTTTTGGTATCATATCTTCCATTGAGAACTCTGTTACATCGTGAGAAATATCTGTTTTTCTATCATCACCATGTTTTTTGATAAGCTCTTTTAGTTCTTCTTTTATTATTGCTAGAATTTTTTTATTGTCAGCTAAAATTCCTTTTAATTCTTCAATTAAAGCCAACAATTCTTTTTGTTCTTTTTTGAGCGTGTCCGATGCAAGTTGTGTTAATTGATGTAATCTCATTTCCAAAATTGCTTGTGCTTGAACTTCGCTTAACTTGAACTTTTTCATAAGTTTAAGTTTCGCATCATTAGCATCTTTGGATTTTTTAATTATATCTACAACTTCATCTAAATTTGCAATTGCAATTAATAAGCCCTGTAATATATGTTCTCTTCTTTGTGCTTTTTCAAGATCGAAAATTGTTCTTTTTGTGACGATTTCTTCTCGATATTTAATATAGTTTGTCATCACAGATTTTATAGGTAAAACTCTTGGTCTGCCGTCAACAATCGCCAACATATTCACACCAAAAGTTGTTTGAAGTTGTGTGTGTTTGAAAAGATGGTTCAAAACTACTTGTGCATTTCCATCACGTTTTATTTCTATTACAACACGCATGCCTCGTCTGTCAGATTCATCTCGGATATCAGAAATATCAACTATTTTTTTGTCGCGAATAAGAGCAACAATGTTTTCGATTAATTTTGTTTTGTTGACTTGATAAGGAATCTCATTAATAATAATCGCTTCCCGATTTCCCCGTTCTTCTATATCTGTTTTCGCTCGAACACGGACGCTACCGCGTCCTGTTTCAAAATAATCAAGTATCCCTTTTGTACCAATTATTGTTCCGCCTGTGGGGAAATCGGGGCCTTTTATTATTTTGAACAAATCTTTTGTTGCAATATGTGGATTGTCTATAATGCTGATTATTGCTTCGCAAACTTCTGTTAAATTATGTGTTGGAATATTTGTCGCCATACCAACAGCAATACCACTACTACCATTAACCAAAAGTGTTGGAAGTTTTGCTGGTAAAACGGTCGGTTCTTTTAATGAACCATCATAGTTTGGTGAAAATTTGACCGTGTTTTTTTCTATATCAGACAATAAATCATCAGCGATTTGATGTAATCGACATTCTGTATAACGCATCGCCGCTGCAGAGTCGCCGTCAACACTACCAAAGTTCCCTTGACCATTAATAAGTGGTTTTCTTAAACTAAAATCTTGAACCATTCTGACTAACGCATCGTAAACGGAACTATCTCCATGGGGATGATATTTACCAAGCACATCACCAACAACACGAGCTGATTTTTTATAAGGTTTGTTATATTTTAGACCCATTTCGTGCATCGCAAATAAAATTCTTCTGTGTACTGGTTTTAATCCGTCGCGAACATCTGGTAATGCTCTTCCCACGATAACGCTCATTGCGTAATCTATGTACGAAGATTTCATTTCCTCGCCGATATCCCGCTGTTTTATGTTGCCAAATAAATCTACTGGTTTCTGTTCTTTTGGTTTTGATTTTAAGTTATCTAAACTTTTCTTTGCCATTTCAATTGCTCCCTATTACACGTCTAAATTTTTAACTTCAAGTGCGTGAGTTTCAATAAACGCTCTTCTTGGTTCAACCCTATCGCCCATAAGTGTTGTAAATATTTTTTCTGCTTC
>CAYPLD010000125.1:0-2631 GCA_964411485.1 uncultured Elusimicrobiaceae bacterium
AAGTGAATAATAGTATTGGTAGTTACCTTTCGTTTATGCCATAGAAAGCTTGCAAAGGCGACACATAGAATATAAATGCTTAATGCAATGATGATCTCTTTTTCATCTTTAATTCTTTCTATATAACCCACTTTCCGCACATAAAAATCTCAAAAATATCGACTTTTCATATTTGGGTTTATAACCAGTACTCATTTTCTGATACTCCTAAAATATTTATTATTTCCTTTTGCAATTCAGACAATTCATCCTGGTATCTTTTCATTTTTCTGGCTTGTTTGAGATGATAGATTGATATACCGGCAAATCTATCAAATATCTTAGCCGTAGTTGGATGATAGGCGATGCGATGTTCCGGATAAATAGGTAGGGCATGAATATTTTTGTCCTTCATTTTGTGACGCACTTCCCTCTCGATAATGGCCTGCAGCATGAGAGCGACAAAAAAGAGAAACATGATACCTTCAATCCGTTCAATCTTTTTAAAAAGAAGGGGAGCCGCCTTATGAATGCTTTTGAATTGTGTAAAACGCTTTTCCAAACGTGGTTGGTATTTATACGCTAAAAGTGCTTCCTTTGCAATCCTATTAGGATCGGTAGAGAGTAGAGGAAAAATCCCGTCTACGTTTTTCTCTTCTTTTAATGTTTTCCGATTTCGAGTATAGGAGAGTGAATATATTTTCTTTGAAACAGTTCTAAATTTTGTTTCCCGACCTGGTCGGCCAAATCCAATCTGTTTCTTATACTCTTCCCTGATCTCAGTCAAAGTAACATGGAAATAATTTATTACGCCTCGTTCGTCCAAAATACCATTGACCTTCTTTAGAATATCTTTTCTGGTTTTAAGCTTTCTGGTATTCAATTTTCCACTTAATTCCGCGAGGTCATATTCCGTCTTTTTTAGGACCTTTTCCCGGTCTGCCTGGTCTCGTTTCTTTTTTTCAGAAGAAAATATCCAATGGATTTTGTAGTTGTCCTTTACTGTCCTATAATCCCCTTTGTAGCAAGAAAAATACTCAACCTGATCACTATTCTCCGGAATCACACGACGCCATATTATGATCCTTCTTTTTTTCTTTCTCCTTAATTCATTTTTAAATGCTCCTACCTCTGCCCACGTTTCAGGGATTATGGTAACAACACGCCCGCCGTGTCCCACTATATGCGAAAGTTGTTTTCGGGTACAAACCTTACTGTCCGCAACATAAAGGAATGAGGTATTACCCGCTATTTTGCACAGGGTGTTCCACGTTTCGATGTGTGTCGTATCATCTGTACGGCTGCCTTCATAGGCTTTGTAATGGATAGGAACCGCACCGTCCGCTGAGATTGTTAGATTATACACAATTTGTTTGAGATCAGGACGATGATCTTTACTATGACCATATTCGAGCTTGAGGCCGGTTCGAGTTCTCCCGGGGATTTTTCCATATGCCTTTATGGTTGTGGAATCGTTGTGGATTTGGCTCAGATCAAGATTCGTTAATTTTACCATGGAGATGACTATTTCTGTCATCATCGTAGCACGATCTGCAAGATAAAGCTTATACAGTGCTTTACCGAACCGATCGTCATTGATTACGCCTTTTTTAAATGAATTATACCCAAATATTTTTGGATTAATATGTTCTACCCATTCTTCAAGTTCGTATAAAGGTTGCCTCCCACAGGTAATGTTGAAAAGTAAGATCATTAATGAATCCACAGCAGGAATTTTTTCATTTTTATGAGGCTTGATATATTTTGCGAAAATCTCCTTCAGACCCAATCGCTCAATTATGTTTTTAATGAGCGGCAACTCCCCAACATAAAGGCGGATTATTTTTTCTTTATTGCTTGACATCTGCAGCACTATAAAATATAATGCTACAGATGTCAACATTTAAAAAATTAGAAAAACAACGATCCCTTTTATTGTCTGACCTCCAACTGATTGAGCAGATGATCAGAGGTACATATGTCGAAACACACCGAAAGTGCGGAAAATTAAACTGCTGGTGTGCAAATGAGAGCAAAGGACATCCAAGTTGCCAAATTAGCTGGACGAAAGATGCAAAATCACGATCGAAATCTATACCCAGAGAGGATATTTTATGGATTAAGGAAATGACAGGAAACTATCGAAAGTGGCGAACCATAAGATCAAATATTAGAAAATTAGAAGATGAACTGAGGATTTTGATTGATAAATTGGAAGATGATATTATAAAAAAGACAGAAAAATTAAGAACATATTTTTGATAAAAAAACGTACTTAAGACATCCGAAAGACATTTAAGTATGTCTGAGACTAAAAACAGAAAATAATAAATTCCATAATTTTAATTAGTTACAGATGAAAAAGTCGTAAAAAATCAATTTTTTATGTGCGGAAAGTGGGTTATATCTGAGTCAAAATTCGGTATTCACGATATTTCCAGAACAGAATTGGACCCAGGCACGAGACTTCCAAGATTCAATATGCCATTGGAACTGGGAGTGTTTGTTGGAGCTAAGCGCTACGGGGGTTCCAATCAGAAGCAGAAAAGTTGTCTAATTCTTGATATTGAAAATTTTCGATACCAGGCATTCATATCAGATATAGCAGGTCATGATATCCGAGCTCATGAAAACGATCCAAAAAAGGCAATT
>CAYPLD010000126.1:0-2623 GCA_964411485.1 uncultured Elusimicrobiaceae bacterium
CTCCTTTATAACTGGGGTTTATATAATATATAAATATTACAAATAATATTCAACCAAAATTTTGATACCTATTATCAATAGGATAATCCCGCCTACAAGTTCAGATTTTTTACCAATAGCTTTTTTGAGCAAATTTCCAGCCTTAAAACCGAACATTGTCGTGCCAAAGACACACAGAAATAATACAAAAAGAAATATCATTGCTGATCTCTCTAGCAATGCAAAAGATATTCCTATCCCAAAAGCATCTATACTTGTAGCCAATGCAAGAACAGAGATAGTTTTTATGCAATTCAAATCGTTTGCAAAAAAAACCTCGGATTTTGTCGAGGATATAATCATTTTTATCCCGATGCCAGCCAATAAAACAAAAGCGATTAAATGACTAATAGATGCTATGCCCTGTGCAAATGGACCTACCAACATATATCCGATAGAGAACATCACGATATGTGATACCGCAAAAAACAATGCGATAGGAAAAATCTCCGAAAATTTGGTTTTCTGATGCTGTATACCGCAAGCAGTTGATACAGCTAAAACGTCCATCGAGAGTGCTAATGCAATTAAAAAAGGTAATACTAATTTCATAAAATTATGATACCATATTTTATATTTATTCGGAGGCAATAAGAGATGGAGTGGATAATTTCAATAGTAATTTTGGGTCTTTTAGTGTGGGTGATGTTTGTCTTAAATAAGAAAAATCAGCTTGAGACAGAAAAACGGCTCGAAACACTAATGAGCAATATTTTGGAAAAAAAAGAGGCGAGTTTGGATAAAAAATCACAAGAAATTATAAGTCCACTTAAAGAAGAAATCAAAGATCTCCGAAAAACTAATGAACAAATTAATGTGAACCAAACCAAACTTAATGCAGAATTGCGAAAAGAGATTGAATCTATCGTAAAACATGGTGCCGATCTTGGAGAACAAACGAAAAATTTAACATCTGCGTTGAAAGGTGATGCGAAAATTCGTGGGGATTGGGGCGAACATCAATTAGAAAGTATTTTGGAGCGAAGCGGTCTTGAAAAAAATGTAAATTATTATGTCCAAAAACAAGAAAAAGAAAAACGGATTGATGTTTTTATCAAAATGCCTGATGAAAGATATTTAGTTATAGATTCAAAAGTATCGTTTGTAAACTATTTGAATTATTGTAATGAAACAACCGACGAACAAAAAGACGAGTTTGCCAAAAAACATATTTTGGATATTGAAAAAAACATCAAAGATTTGAGCGAAAAAAAATATTATGAACGATTTGAAAACAAACAGCAAATCTCACCAGATTTCACATTGATGTTTATACACCCAGAGCCAGCTATGATACTTGCATTGAAAGAAAATCCAAGTTTGACCGAAAAAGCATGGGATAAAAGAATAGCGTTGGTATCGTCGACACCATTGATACATACATTAAAAATAATTGAGAAACTTTGGAAAATGGATACTCAAAATAAACGAATAAAAGAAGCGTTGAAAAAGGCAGAGGGTATTCATAAAAAACTTTCGACCTTTGTATCAACATTTGATGAAGTTGGTAGCAAAATGGGTAAAGCTGTTGAAAGTTATAATGAAGCACAAGGACAATTAAAAAGCGGTGCTGGAAATCTAATAAAACGGGTTGATGATTTTATCGAATATGGCGTTGATGCTAAAAAAATTAGCACAGAAGAAATTGAAGTGCCAAAAATCGAAAAGTAAACTCAATCAACATTTTCAAAAAATTTTGCAATATCCATACTTAATGTATCTGCAATTTTTATAAGAATTGCAAGGGTGGAATTTGTTTTTCCTCTTTCAATATTTCCTAAATGCTCAACACTAATATCGCTTTTAAGGGCTAGCCCCTCTTGAGAATGGCTAGCGTTTTTTCTTGCCTCTAACACATTCTTCCCTAATTTTTTTAGAAATATTTTTTCTTCTCTTGTATATATTTTTTTCATACAGAAATTTTATTATTAAAAATAAAAGAACACCAGGGATTATAATCCTATTTTTATTTTGAGTGTGAGTTAGCCCTCGTTCCTTATAAGGAACGAGGGTTGTTGTGTAATTATAAGATGGTAAAAGAATTAGTAAGGTGAGAGCTATATTTCTTTTCTCCCTTTTTCAAAAGGGAGAAAGACTGCGAAGCAGACAAGAGGGATTTGTTATGTAAAAAAGAAATCCTCCTTTGATTCCCCCACAGAGTCTGTGTCCACGACTTTACAAAAAGGGGGAAAATAAAGAAGCGTAGCCCTCGCCCCAACCCTCTCCCAAGGGGAGAGGGAGAATAAACAACCCCAATCCTCGTTAGAGGATTGGGGTTGTTTTCAAAAAATAGAAGTTTGCAGATTTTGCGAGAATTTTTGTGCTGAATTTAGGTTTGTTTGCGACGACTAGTACATTCAGCGAATACTGCGAAGCAGTAGCGGTACTTTAGGAGCAAAAAACCTAAATTCAGCCAGAAAGTCGAAGCAAAATTATTTGTTAGGCAATCTACCTGCCAACAATTCCGCCGCTGGTTTTGTCGTTGGTAACTTGTCTAAAATAAACTTTATAACCGCTGTTATCGGCACCGCCAAGAACATTCCTACGACGCCCCATACAAGTCCCCAAAAAATCAAACAACATA
>CAYPLD010000127.1:0-2589 GCA_964411485.1 uncultured Elusimicrobiaceae bacterium
CAGGATGACAGGAGTGTGTTTGTTCAGAATAATAAGGAATGAGATTGCCACGTCGGTCGAGAGCCTCGACGCCCCTTTCTCCTCGCAATGACAAGTTGTTCAGATTAGAATCACAACGTTGTGTGTGTGTGTGGTAAATGCTTTTTTGTCCATGTTTTTATTATACATTTTTTTTATAAAACAATTTTTATTTTACTTTCCCCCTTTCGTAAAGGGGGTGATATTTGTGTTAACAAATATCGGGGGTTTTAATGTTTCGAAATATTAAAACCCTCCGCACTTCGTGTCGACTCCCTTTACAAAAGGGAGAAAAAGAAACATAGCCCTCACCTTAATCCTCTCCCAAAGGGAGAGGAGAAAAAGAATGAGATTGCCACAGAATTTTACAAATTCTTCGCAATGACAAGAAAACCCATGGCCACACTAGTGGCCATGGGTTGTTTCAATAAACACAATAAAATTAAGTTTTCACTAGAAAACGACCATAACAAGTCGCGAAACGAAAAACGTGAGCACACACTGTGTGCTATTTTTTCTTTTCAATACCTTCAATAATCTTTGGTATTATTTGGTTTAAGTCGCCAACCAAACCAATTTTACAGGTATTAAAAATAGGTGCTTGTGGATCTTTGTTCACCGCAATCACAGTGTCAGAATTTTCCATTCCAACCAAATGTTGAACCGCCCCAGAAATTCCACATGCGATATAAACTTTTGGTGATACGGTCACACCACTTTGACCAACCTGTGCTTGCTTCGGTTTAAGTCCCATATCAATCGCCGCCCGTGATGCTCCAACACTTCCACCTAAACTATCAGCCAAATCTTCCAACATCTTGAAACCTTTCTTGTCCTTCATTCCACGTCCACCGGAAATCACAACTTCAGCTTGATCCAAATTATCCATTTTACAAACTTTAGCCACATGTTTTTTTACAATTTTGACTTTTGACGCATTTGCACAAACATCAATTTTTTCCTCAATAATTTCCGCTTTATTATTTGCGTTTGGCTCTGCCTTCTTCATAACATTTGGTCGAACCGTCGCCATCTGCGGTCTGTGATTCGGTGATAAAATATCAGCCATAATATTTCCGCCAAACGCAGGTCTTGTTTGAACCAAATTGCCCTCTTTGACAGATAATGCGGTACAATCTGCGGTCAACCCACAGAAAATTTCTGCGGCAACTCTCGGCGATACATCTCTCCCTTCATAAGTTGACGGATATAAAATAACACTTGGTTTATATTTTTTTATCAAATCAACCATCACGTTTGAATATGCCAAAGTATTGTAATCTTTATATCCAGCATCGCTGATACTATAAATTTTATCAGTGCCATAACCGGAAATTTCGTCATAAAATTTTGAAGCATCTTCGGAAATCACAACTGCACATAATTCTTCGCCAAGTGTGTTTGCAAGTTCTCGTCCTTTCGATAAAAGTTCAGGGCCGACTGGTCGGACAATCTCTTGACCGCAGTTTATGATAGTTTCAATATAAATCCAAACGCCTTTATACGCCGATAAATCTTTTACCTCTGCTTTCGCAACTGGCATTTCCAATGCTTGAACCGGACACTCTTTTATACACGCACCACATATCGTACATGCACTGCTTACGACTGCTTTTCCACCTTCTAAAGTCAAAGCGTTGAACGGACATACCGGTACACATTTACCACAACCTATACAATTCTGTTTGACTGTTATCATTTAATAAATCTCCCTTGTTTTAAGAAGCTCAAAACTTTTTCTGCCAACTCATTAGCAGAACCGCTAAATATTTCACCTTGAACTTTTCGTTCGGGTGCATAAATTTTATCGACTCTTGTTGGCGATCCTTCCAATCCTAACTTTTGCGGATCTGCCCCAACATCGCTAGCACTCCATGTTTCGACAGGTCTATCTTGTGCGTCAAAAACATCTAAAAATGATGGGTATATCCCTCGATAATCCGCTGGGATAGTCATTGTTATTAAAGCAGGAAGTTCTGCTTGGATATCTTGAGTTCCGCCATCGACAAATTTACTAATTTCTGCTTTACCATTTGCAATTTGGACATTTTTGCAGAAAGTTATTTGCGGAATATTTAAGTGATACGCAATTCCGGGACCTGTTTGTGCAGTATCGCCATCGATTGCCATTTGACCGCATAAAATTAAATCATATTCACCAATCTTTTCTATACCTTTTGAGATAGCATAACTCGTTGCCCAAGTATCACTACCAGCGAACGCTCTATCCGACAATAAAATCCCTCTATCAGCACCTAAAGAAAGTGCTAATTTTATCACTTCGACTGCTTGAGGTGGACCCATCGAAATCACGGTGATTTTACCACCAATTTCTTTTTTGATTTTCAACGCATTTTCTAATGCGAAATGATCGTAAGGGTTCAAAATACTAGGCACACCTGCTCTGATTATCGTACCAGTTTCTGGATTTACTTTAACTTTATCTGAATCTGGAACTTGTTTAATGCAAACTACTATGTTCATATTTTTATTAACTCCTTGTCATTGCGAAGAATTTTTTTGAGATTACCACGGGCTTTCAGCCCTCGTAATGACAAACAAAAAAATTCT
>CAYPLD010000128.1:0-2489 GCA_964411485.1 uncultured Elusimicrobiaceae bacterium
GCAGTAAACGGCTCTCCTTTATAGTCTATTTTCATTTCATCGCTAAAATCCATTCGTTGTGAAGAAGATGTTATTTTCAAAACGCCGTCTTCCAAACCATATTTTACTGTCCCGCCCAAATCGCTTGAACAAAGTGCCGCTCGTCGAGTTGTTGCTAATAGTTCTGTGCGAAGTGCTTCAAAATTAATTTTTCCTTTTGCCGGAATAACTTGTTTATAGTTTGGAAAATTGCCTTCTATTAAACGAGACATAAACGTCGTATCTTGCATATTGAAGCTTATTTGGTTCGACGATACTTTTATTAATAGTTCGTCTTTCTCGTCAGGTTTTTTCATATTCAAAAACCTAGAAATTTCACCTAATATTTTCGACGGAACAATAATCTTAAAATCTTGTTCTTTATCTAATCCTTTTATGCTTATGTGTGCCAATCGTCTTCCGTCTGTTGCCACTATTTCTAGAACATCTTTTTCTTTGTTCCACAAAAGTCCGTTTAATACGTATCTTGTTTCTTGTGAAGAACAGGAAAATATTGTTTTTTGTATAGCCTCGTTTATTATGCCTGCAGATAAACTTATTGATTTGGATTTTTCCATCTCCGGTATCACAGGATATTCGCTTTTAGGGGCACCTATTACCCAAAATTTTGATTTTCCGCTCTTAATGTGAACTTTGTTATCAGAATCGGTTTCTATGGTTATTTCTTTGTCTGATGGAAGCGTTTTTAAAATCTCACTAAACTCCTTAAGCGGTATTGTTACAGAACCTTCTTCTATTACTTCTGCTTTTGTATGATGAATAGTTGCCATTTCCATATCTGTTCTGGATAGTTTTAGTTTATTATCAATTGCTTCTATCAAAAAGTTTTGAAGTATAGGCAAGGTGGTTCTTGCTGAAACACCTGCTTGGATAATCTGAAGGTTCTCTAGAAAGGTATCTTTTATTACTGTTATTTTCATACTTATTATTCCTCTTATTAATATATTTGTGGATTGTGTTTGTTCTGTTGACAACTCCTCTTACAAAAATTCTCTAACCTGTATGATTTTATCAACAGCTTATCAACACTACCCACACAAAACTGGCTATCCACAATGTTAGCCCAACTTATCAACAGTTTTAATTTCGTTCATTATTTGATTAATTTCAGCTGCGAAAAACGGATTTTCTTTTATCTCTTTTTTTATTTGATCTCGTGCATGTACTACGGTCGAGTGATCTCTATTAAAAGCACGACCTATTTCTGGTAAAGACATATCGGTCAAATCGTTTGCCAAATACATCGCTACTTGTCGAGGCCAAGAAATCGCTTGATTCTTTTTCTTTGAAACAAAATCGTTCATTTCTATTTTGAAATGATTGGATACTATTTTTTTAATATTATCTATGTTGACGACAGAATC
Source organism: uncultured Elusimicrobiaceae bacterium (assembly GCA_964411485.1). Lineage (GTDB taxonomy): Bacteria > Elusimicrobiota > Elusimicrobia > Elusimicrobiales > Elusimicrobiaceae > Pseudelusimicrobium. Next base: position 1,404 of record CAYPLD010000128.1, read on the forward strand.
TTCGTCTTCTATTGCGACAATATCCGCCAAAACCTCTTTTGCTATGTCTACGGTTGGCTCTATGCCTTGAATATAACAATAGCTATTCAGTCGATATAAACAACCCTCTAGCTCTCGGATACTTGCTTTTACTCCGCTTGCTATGAACGCTAAAACATCATCAGCAACGATGAATTTTTGTTGATCCCTTTTTTGACGAAGTATTGCTATTCTTGTTTCCAAATCTGGTTTTTTTATTTCAGATACTATTCCAGACAACAATCTTGATGCAAGTCGATTGTCCAAGCTTAATTCTTTTGGGGTTTTGTCTGATGTTAAAACTATTTGCTTTTTACTTTCAAACAAAGTGTTGAATGTATAAAAAAATTCTTTCTCACTTGCGTGTTTGCCGGCTACAAATTGGATATCATCAACCAAAAAACAATCCAAAGATCGATATTTTTTTCTAAATGCTTCTGCTGTTTTCTTTTGTAAAGATTCTATATATTCGCTAACAAATTCTTCACCCGACATATACAAAACTCTTTTGTTTTTATTATTTTTTACAATTTCGTTTCCGATTGCGTGTAATAAATGTGTTTTTCCCAAACCCGGAGAACTATAAATAACAAAAGGATTGTTTTCTCTGTTGCCAAGTTTTTTTGCGACAGCTTGTGCGGCTCGACAAGCAAATTTATTTGATGGTCCCTCGATAAAACCTTCAAAAGTGTGTTTATCGTTTAATCTATGTGCCAAAGCATTTTTTGTTATTTTCACTGATGATGTTGTTTTTGGCAAAGAGTTTATTATGGATTTAGTTTTATCAATAGGTTGTTGTTCTTTTTTTATAGGAACATTATAACTCAAAACAACTTCCTTGCCAAGCAAATCTTTTAGAGAAAGTAAAACATCTTCCTCATACCTGTTTTTTATTGTTGAATACCATACATGATCGGGCATTTCGATGGTTAGTTTATTGTTTTCAAAAACTAAAGGTTTGACTGGTTTTAGCCACATCTCACATGAATCTTTTCCGATTTTTGGTTCGATATTTATCAACAGCTTTTCCCAAACTTCTTTTGCGTGCATAAAACTACTTCTGTCCTC
>CAYPLD010000129.1:0-2474 GCA_964411485.1 uncultured Elusimicrobiaceae bacterium
GGAAGTTAAAAGATTAAAGAGATCATCGAAAAACTATATAGTTTTCGGAATTTTAGGTGGTTTAGGGGTATATTTAAATGTAGATCCGGTGCTATTAAGATTGATATTTATAGTCTTGATGGTTCTAACCGGTTTCATTCCTTTTATAATGATATACGTACTTGCTTACTTTATAATACCGGCGGATCATAAAAAAGTTGATCCTAAAGAAGATAAATTTGAACCGAACGAATAATAGTTTAGTTAGAACAATTAAACCCCCCGCTCGTTTGAGCGGGGGGTTTGTTTTATTAAATTTTTTTCCCCCTTTCGTAAAGGGGGAAGTAAAGGGGGTTTTAATGTTTCATACAAGTATTAAAGCTTTGTAATGTTTTGAAATACTAAAACCCTCCCCTGCTTCGCAGGTACTCCCTTTACAAAAGGGAGAAAAAGAAACAAAACCCTCACCCGCTAATCATTCTGATTAATCGACCTCTCCCTATGGGAGAGGTCATAAAACAAATTAACTTGTCCCTATGGGAGAGGTATAAAATTAATTAAATAAAAATAGTGAGATAAGTTTAGAATTTATTTACCAAAGACAATAACGTGCACCTTCTCCCCCAGCACAAGTTGTCCCAAAACTTTCAGCTAATTTTTCACACCTTGCCACATTTGGAGTTACGGTTCCTGGACTGCGTAGATAACATGCGAGTCTGTAAGTGTTATCGGAATCGTGTATTTTGGTATAAACAGCAATTGCTCCAAAAGCTGAGTTATCATGAGAGTTAAAATAAGTAAAATTATCACCAGTAGTACTTTGATAATTTAAATAAGGTTGAATAGTGTATTCCTTACCCGATACTTTTATTCTACAAGTACCACCATTACAATCAGACCCTGTACTATCCTTAAAACTTATATCTAATAAATCTAATGCAGAAGTATCATAAGTAGTATCGAAAAGACTTCTTCTATCAAGAGCATCATTTACATTTTTTCCGATAGCCGTTAATCCTACTAGATGAGCTTTGTCCCTTGTTATTCTATATTTTGGTAATGCTATGGCTGATAATATTGCTATGATAAGTACCACTACCAAAAGTTCAATTAATGTGAACCCTTTTTTATTCATGTCTTTATTGTACATTATTTTTAAAATATTGATTCCCAATTTCTTGTTGTAATAATCAAATCTACTCTTCTATTTAATTGTCGTGCTTCAACAGTTATTAAATCTATCAAAGGTTTTCTTTCCCCATTACCATAAGTTTTTATCGAATCTGGATGCACTCCCTTACCAACTAAATAACTTTTTACTGCAGAGGTTCTCTTATTAGATAGCCAATCATTATATTCTTTTGAGGATATTATGTCCGAGTTCCCCTCCACCGATAATTTAAGTGCTCGATTTCTAATCATTATTTCTGCTATTTTATCCAAAATGTCATAGGAATCCAACGGGAGTTTTGTTGAATCAAACTCAAACATAACAAATGGAAGCTCTTTTGACGCTCTCATTTCTTCTGCAGTTTGTTGTTTCAATTCTTCGTTTTGCTGAAGAATTTTATCCATTTTGTGTTCATAATCATCTTTTTGACTAGATGCACAGCCGGTTATAAATAGTATAAGTGAGAACATTAATATTATTGAGTACTTCATCAATTCCTCCGAAAACCAGTTTTTAACGAGACTATTATACAATTTAACCTCAAAACATTCAATCTGTTGATAACCTGTGGAAAACTTTTGTTCTAACCTAATTTATGTATCCTATATAAATAGGTGAAATTTGAAATTTATCCCCGACGTTCCCTCTGAAACCATAAATCACAAAACCTTATAATGCAAACTAACTAAAATTGTGGATAAATTTCAAATTTCACCAAAAAAACGCTTAAAAATCCAGTAAAATTTCGCTTAAAAATTTTATTGCGAGTATTCTTTGGATTTTAATACTCCATCTTCATATTTCCAGATTTCTTTCAAAAATCCATCTCTATTATATTTTTCGTATTTTCCGTGCATCAAATCTTTTTTATAAGGCATAATAGATGCAATTTCGCCGTTCTTATAATAACTAGTTTTATTGCCAGAAAGTTTATCCTTTTTATAATAACATTCAGTAGTCAAATTACCTTCTTTATCGTAAGATAAACATTTTCCGTCTTTATAACCATTCACATAAGAATTTATTTCTTTGACTTGTCTATCCGAATAATAAATTTTTTCAAGTCCTTGTTGGATATCTTCAGCATAAATCATTTCCTTGTTTATCTGACCATCCGGTTGATATGTTTTAACAAACCCGCCTAAAAGTCCGAACTTATATTCTTTCTCTACCTTTATTTTTCCGCTAGGATAAAATATCAAACTTTTACCATGTCTTTTACCATTTTTATATGATGCTCTAAAATATAATTTTCCCCCCGTCGTATATTCTTCTACTATTCCGTCGGGGATATATCCTTTTTGTTCTATCAATTCAAATTCAT
>CAYPLD010000130.1:0-2472 GCA_964411485.1 uncultured Elusimicrobiaceae bacterium
TTAGGGTATCTCGAACACAGGACGATCAAATATTGGTTACTGGCAAACAGGTTGAGAAAATGATTAATGTAGTACATTTCGAACAACAACAGGGTGTCGAGCGATTAAAATATAAATTAAAAAAGATTGGTTTAGAAAAGGCGTTGTTAAAAGAGGGAGTTGTTGAAGGTGATGTTATAATGGTCGGCGATACCGAATTTGCATGGCATACAAGTTTTATAGAACGACCAACAAAAGTTCGAATGACAGCGAAAGAGCGGTTGGAAAAACGCGAAGAACGTAGAAAGCAAACGATTTTGAAAAAAGAAAAACAAAAAGAGATAGACAAAAAACGACACAAAGCATAAATAAATTATTCTTTTATCCCATTTTTATATCTTTCTTCCTTCGTTATTTTTCCATTTTCGTCATATTCGGAGTATCTTCCGTGTTTATCTCCCTTCTTCAAAAAAGATCTTACTCTTAAATTCCCATTTGGATAATATTGCTCAAACATTCCATCAAATTTTCCATTTTCATCTACCATAATTTTTTCTTTTATTCTGCCATTTGGGTAATATGAAACATAAAGCTTGTTTTTTCTGTTTTTAATTAAATATATAACAAAAGCAATGATAAAAATCATAACAAAAAATAAAATATTATATAGTATTTCCATTTTTATTTCTCCTTAATTAATAAATTTTTATTTATTTTTATCTAAATCCTTAATTATAAAATCTGTATATCTTAATATTTCATCCATTAAACTAGTAAACTGGTACTCCGTATTTAATTTAACGATATCTTGATTTTCTCCATCATCTATTCCAGTATACACAAACTCGTTAGTCGTTTCTGGGTTATGATAAAAATGTATTAACCCTGTCCTAACAAGAACTATTAACATTTCTTGAGTTATCTCTTGCTCTGGTTCAACAGAAGTATAATCTTTACCTTTTTCCTTACATTTTTTGATATGTTCTCCTATACAAAATATTTCTTCTTCTGTTAAATCGTTTAAAACTTTAGAATATCTCAAAAAATCAGGTGCAGAAATTTCTTTTCTTACAGCCATTCCATTTATAACTTTTGCCAATAACAGAAGATTGTTTCTAGCTGTACCCTCAGATGCATCTCTTAAATATCTATGCAAAATACTAACTATTTCATTATTATCTATGTTTTCAAAATTACCACCTCTTATCTCTCTTAGTAATATTTCTAATGCATCGCTCCTTCGTTTTTCTAAAACACAGTCCCATATAGCATTTGCAGTATTATCAATATGAAAAAAAGATAATAAATCTAGTAATTTTGCTTTTGATATTTTATTAATTTCCTTTTTCATTTTCTTCTCCCCAGTGGTATTTTTAAGTATTTTACATTATTTTTACGAGGCTAGGTCTTTGACCTAGCCTCGTGCTCTCACCCCTCACTAGTGGCAGTGTCAAATGTATTTTAGTTTTCCCCCTTTTTTAAAAGGGGGAATGAAAAGGGGGATTTATTTTTTTATAGAACAAATCCCTCTGTCCTTTGTCCTTCGGACATCTCCCTTTTGAAAAAGGGAAAAAAATACCACTAAAAAAATAAATTCTTATTTTTTCTGCTTATTTTTGTTAAATAAAAAAGACCCCCAAGCCACGTGGCTTGAGGGTCTAAATTGTCTTCTAATTGTTAAGCTCTAATGAACTTCACCCAGCCACTTTTTAATTTTAGGTGTAAAGAGAAATAGAACTACTGCTACACCTAATGATGTCCAAACCGGTATCATAAAGAAGCTCGATAAATCAGTCCCTTCTTTATATAACGTTGCGAAACTTCCTGCCAAGAAACTTCCCATAGATATCGAACCAAACCACACACCCATGAATAGTCCGACAAATTTATCAGGTGATAGTTTTGTTATCATCGAAAGACCAATCGGTGATATAAACAACTCACCAATTGTAGCAAAAAGGTAACACGAAATTATCCAGAACATACTTATTTTTATACCTGTTGTGCCAATTAATTTTGCTGCTATCACTAAAAATACAAATGATACTGCTAATGAGATCATACCATAAGCGTATTTGGTAGGCGTTCTTGGATTCTTTTTGAGCTTTGTTAACCACATCCACATCTTTGAGAATAGCGGTGCTAATAATACGATAAAGAATGGGTTAGCACTTTGGAACCATGATGTCGGAATTTGCCAACCAAAAATAAATCTATCAGTATTTCTGTCCGTGAATAAAGTTAAAGAACTTCCTGCTTGCTCAAAAAACACAATAAAAGATAATTTGACCAAACACAAAACAGCAATAACTAATATTTTATTTTTTGCCGGTGTATCATCTAACGATTTGATAACCGAATAGAAAATCGCAACACAACCGACAGTCGCAGCGATTTTCAAACCTTTTATCATAATCTCGCCAAAGCCAAAGAACCATGATAATAAAATCAAATAAAGTACAGCCACACAACCACCGATAAGATACATCAACT
>CAYPLD010000131.1:0-2458 GCA_964411485.1 uncultured Elusimicrobiaceae bacterium
TCCACATACTTAAAATTGTTTGGCTTCATAAAAGCCTGATATTGTTGCAGATAGTTCTCTTTGGTTATTTCAGGGATATCAACCTCTTGTTCCGCTCCGCCATAGTTCGTAACTGGACCACACAATGCGATTTTATCGTTTTGAGAAAATGGGTATAATAAAGCATCTAACCAACTAGGTGTAAAGAACAAATCATTATTTATCAAAACGATAAACTAGCACTTGTCTATAGACTTAAGAACTTTTTTAATCCCATCATTATTGCCACCGGCATATCCGCGATTTTTTTTGTTTAGGATAAGTTCGACATTGGACTTTCCACTAGAAAATTCCTTCAAATAGTCCTGTGTACCATCGCTAGAGCCATTATCCACCACCATAAGATTAAAATCCTGCTCTTTGGTATTTGCGTATAAACTCTCCAGACACGGCTTTGTGGCTGTGTCCAAATTGTTGTATGTTAGCATCACTATATTTACTTTCATCATTGCACCCTTTATAATATTATATATAATTATATTATGACAAAAATAAGTATCATTATTCCAGTTTACAATTCGGAGCGGTATTTAGCCAAATGTTTAGATAGTTTGGTGGCTCAAACTTTGAGAAATATCGAAATAATTTGTGTGAACGATGGTAGCACTGACTCGTCGACAGAGATATTATCAGACTATTCTAAAAGACATAAAAATATCATCGTTTTGAATCAAAAAAATCAAGGAACTGGAGTGGCTCGTCAGGCGGGTATAATTGCCTCAACCGGTGAATATGTGGGGTTTGTCGATAATGACGATTTTGTCGATCCAAGAATGTACGAAAGATTGTACGATAAAGCCAAAAAGACCGATTCCGATATGGTGCTTTGTAGTTATTACAAGTATCAAGATGGCAAATCTTATCCAAAAAATATAAATTTTCCAACAGATAAAGAAATTTATCCAGCATTGGAAATACAAAATCTATATGCCAGTTATTTCGTTTGGGCGACTATTCAAAGAAGAAGTTTGTTCGATAAATATAATATCACGATACCAAAAATAGCTAGTGCCGAGGATACTTCGCATTATTTACAAGTTTTAGCAAGCTCTAAAAAAGTAGCTTTTGTGAGAGAAAATTTGTATTACTACAGAGAAAATCTGCAAAGTTTCTCGAAAACTAAAAATCAACAAGCACTGGGGTTTTTTGAAGCAATGAAAGTAACGGAAGATTTTTTAATAAATAATGATTTTTATAAAGATTACGAAAATATTTTTAACCAACTAAAACTAAATCTACTTTTGAGTTTTTTAAGTTATAGAGTTTCCGCAAACACACGAAAAGAGTTTTTTAGACAAGCATCTGTTATGCTTCAAAAAACCCCAGATAAATTTATACAAAAAATAAAATTCAGAAAAAGAATTTTACTTTTTTTAATAAAAAAAGGCTGGTATGGTTTGTATATTTTAACATCAGATTTTTATAAACCTTTCAAAAATATTTCAAACAAGATACGAGGCAAAAAATGAGTGTAAAAATATCAATAATTGTGCCTGTTTATAATGCGGAAAAATATTTAAATCAATGTTTAGATAGTCTTTTTGCTCAAACTCTAAAAGATATTGAAATAATCGCTATAAATGATGGAAGTATCGATAATTCATTGAAAATATTACAATCATATTCGCAAAATCCTAATTTGAAAATTATAAATCAAGAAAATAAAGGTATAAGTTTGACACGACAAGTTGGTGTCAAAAATTCAACAGGTGAATATATAGGATTTTGCGATAATGATGATTTTATTGTGCCAGAAATGTTCGAAAAACTCTACAACAAAGCTAAAGAATCTGATGCAGACATAATTTTTTGCAATTATGCCGATACTGATGAAAATGGGAATATTATCGAGGATAAAAATTTATTTCTAAAACCAAAAAGAAAGCCAATCTTAGAAAAATTGGCTAAAAATAAAAATTTATCGACACTCGATTATAAAGAATTAGCAAAAATTTCGCTTCCTTGGCTGAAATTATATAAACGCGAAATTTTTGTGGACTATAATATCAAATATCCAGACGTCAACACTGCAGAAGATATCTGTTTATCTTTTCAGACTTATACAGCTGCCAAAACTTTTGCCGTAGTGCCAGAAAATTTGTATTTTTATCGACAACGAGAAGGACAAGTATCGAGGGAAACCAGTAAAAATTGTTTCGATGTGCCAAAAGTTTTGGCATTGATAGAGGAATTTCTAAAAGAAAACAATCTTTACAAAGATTATGAAGATGTTTTTGAGCCACAGAAAATTTGGATACTACTTCGCACACTTTCAAACACAAATCACAAATATAAAAAAGAATTTTTCAAAATCTGTGAACCAATTTTGAAAAATTCACCACAAAAATATCTAAATCAATATAAAGGTAGAAAAAAAATAATAATGAATTCTATATTAAATCAAAATTATTTTATATAT
>CAYPLD010000132.1:0-2394 GCA_964411485.1 uncultured Elusimicrobiaceae bacterium
AGCGTCTGACTTGTTTTTTCATCAGAAATAATCAGACCTTTTCGGAGTGAACTCTTTAATAGAATGAAAATGACCTATTAGTTCGAGCTTAGTCACTGCAATGATTTTTGGAAATGATAATAGAATTGCAGTTACGGCAAATGTGTATACAGCACCATTTAACAGAAAATAAATAACGATATTTACGGATAAGCCGGAAGTTAAATATTTTGAGATCGATGCAATAAAAGCCAGCAAAGACACCACAACTAGCTGGTGACTGAAAAACTTTAGGAAAGAGATGAAAGATAGCCGCAGAAATTTTATGTTGAACCACAATTGAATGTTGATCGATATAAATGAAATAGCGATCATTTTTATAGCGAGTCCTATCGCCCCTAAGCCAAACCCATTAAATTCGGCTGGTGCCATGAGTAAAAAAGATATAAATAAACCAATTATGCCTGTACTCACCCCAATATTCCTGATGATTTTAGTTTGTTCTGTCGCTAAAAAAACTGAGCCTCCAAGTTGTCCATATGTCTGGTGAACTGGATAAAAAGCCATAACGGCAATTACCATACTGGCATTTTTGTATTCTAATCCTCCGATGAAAAAACTAATTGTGTCCGCATTAAATGAAATAAATACAGCAAAGTAAGCAGCAATAAAATAAAACATGGGTATGTACTTCCTGAAAAGACGCTTTATTTCTTCCCTATTCCCATCCTTATAGCTTAAAGACATTTCTCTCATTAATAATGTGGCTATTGATGAAGTAAAAATAAATATTATCCCGCCTATTCTTAGGGCAAGTGTATAGTACCCCTGTTCTACTGAACCATAAAACTTCTGCAACATCCAGCGATCTGCAATAACAACAAAATATACTACCAGGGCATTAAAAAAAAGGGGGTGGGAGTAGTGATAGAATTCTTTTAAATACCCAACAACCTCTTTTTTTGCCAAATGTAATTGTTTCGATAAATATATTTTATGTTTTTGCAAAATTCTCCAACCGGCAATAATCACAAAAAGCAATAAAAAATAGTGCATTAAAAAATATGAGCGGAGAGTTAATGCATTTGTAAAGTACAGTACAAGAATCAAACCCGTAGCAAGAATACTTTGCATAATAAATGCTATCTCAAATTTGAATGTATATCCAAGGGCATCATTTGTGCTACGGACAGTATCCGATATAAAGTATAGAACTGCAAATAAAGCTGCAGCAAATATGAAAATTCCATTTTGACCAGGCCAGATTATATCCTGAAAACCAACTGTTATAGCACCAAACGTACCAACAAAAACAAGAAATATTAATACGATAATATAATAAACATAAAAGCCGATAAGTTTTTTTTCATTTTGTCTTCTGGATAGTTTTGTATAATAGGCTGCAGGTACACCAAACTTTAAGAATTTCGTTGTGCGCGTGAAAAAATTCGTCAAAAATCCAAAGTTACCATAATTTTCGGGTCCGAGAGCTCTTGGGACCATACCAAGTGTAACAAAGCCAAGGGCAAATTGGACTAATTTACTTGAAAGCTTAGATACATATCGTTTTTTGAGGGAGTCTTTAGTCAATTTGTTATGCTATTTTTAATATAGACTAGATGAGAAATATTTTAGTTTATAATCATTTTTAAAGGTAACCAATTTATTGTTAATACTTATTGTAAAATCCTTTATACCAATCAATAAATCGCGGTATACCTTCATTTATCGAAGTAAAAGGTATAAATCCTAACTTTTCAATAGATGATTCTATATCAGCATAAGATTCTAGTACATCGCCAGGCTGCATAGGTAGATAATTGATTCCTGCTTTTTTACCCAATACTTTTTCCAAGATATTAATCATATCCATCAAATGTTCACTTTTATGGTTACCCAAATTAAAAGCTTCGCATTTATAATTTTTATCAATTGCAGTTCGTGTTCCTGAAATAATATCATCAATATATGTAAAATCACGCTTCATATTCCCTTTATTGAATACAGGTATAGGTTCGCTAGCTAATATTTTTTTAGTGAAAATAAACATTGCCATATCTGGTCTACCCCAAGGACCATAAACGGTAAAATACCTTAGTCCCGTTGTGTTTAGACCATAAAGATGAGAATAAGATTGTGATATTAGTTCATTTGCCCGTTTTGTGGCTCCATATATTGAGATTGGTTGATCTACTCTGTCTTCAACACAAAAAGGGATTTTTTCATTTCCACCATAAACTGATGAACTCGAAGCATAAATAAAACCTTCCACATCATTGTGGCGACATAATTCGATAATATTCAGAAAACCAACCAGATTGGAATTCATATAGGCGTACGGGTTTTCGATGCTGTAGCGCACTCCAGCTTGGGCAGCGAGATTAACTACCTTGTTAGGTTTGAATGATTGGAATG
>CAYPLD010000133.1:0-2339 GCA_964411485.1 uncultured Elusimicrobiaceae bacterium
TTGTGAAAACGTTTGAACATATAATGATTTTCCTCAAATTTGATATACTTATATTATATATTTTATAATATCCTAATACTTTTCAATACGGAAGGTCGAAAAAATGAGTAAAAAAGAAAACAATTTTTTAGATACAATGCGACACAGCTGTGCACATGTGATGGCAGAGGCAGTTCAATCGCTTTATAAAGGTACGAAATTAGGGATAGGTCCGTCGATAGAGAACGGATTTTATTATGATTTTGAAAGCAAACACAAGTTTGTACCAGAAGACCTACCTAAAATAGAAAAAAAGATGAAAGAGATTATAAAATCGCGTGAAAAATTTTCATGCCACAAAATCTCCAAGAAAAAAGCAGTAGAATTTTTCAAAAAACGAGGTGAAAAATTCAAATTAGATTTAATCAAAGAGCTTGGCAAAGACGAGGATATAACCTATTATCAACATGGAGATTTTGTGGATTTATGTAAAGGTCCACATTTGGAGCATACGGGTCAGATAAAGCATTTCAAACTAACGCATATAGCTGGAGCATATTGGCGTGGCGATGAAAAAAATAAAATGCTTCAACGAATTTACGGTATAGCTTTTCAGGATAAAGGCAAGTTGAACGAATATTTGACCCAACTTGAAGAAGCCAAAAAACGCGATCACAGAAAACTGGGTCAGGAATTAAAATTATTTAGTATTACCGAGGATATCGGTCCGGGTTTGATATTATGGCATCCAAAAGGTGGAGTCATCAGAACGACCTTACAACGATGGCTCGAAGATGAAAATATGCGACGTGGTTATAAAATTGTTTACACGCCACATATTGCAAAACACGATTTATGGAAAACTTCGGGTCATGCGAATTTTTATTCAGAAAACATGTTTGCACCGATGGAAATTGATAATCAAAAGTATCAGATAAAGCCAATGAATTGTCCGTTCCATATCGAAATATATAAAAGCGAATTGAGAAGTTATAGAGATTTACCATTTAAGTTATCAGAATTAGGAACGGTGTATCGATATGAACGCAGTGGAGTATTGCATGGATTGTTGCGTGTTCGAGGATTTACTCTTGATGATGCACATATTTTCTGTACTCCAGAACAAATCGATAAAGAGGTTCGAGATAGCATTGATTTTGTGATTTTCATAATGAAAACTTTTGGTTTCAAAGATTATAAAGTTGAACTTTCAATTTGGGATGAAAAAAATCCAAAGAAATATGTCGGAACAAAAAAAGATTGGAATATGGCTCAAAAATCTTTGGAATCAGTCTTGAAAAAACGAAAAATACCTTATAAAGTGGAAGTTGGCGAAGCAGCTTTTTACGGCCCGAAAATCGACATAAAATTAGTCGATGCTATAAAAAGAACGTGGCAACTTTCTACCATTCAATTTGACTTCAACTTACCAACTCGGTTCAAGTTAGAATATGTCGATAAAAAGGGCCGTAAAAAGCCGTATATGGTACATCGTGCATTGTTTGGAAGCATTGAAAGATTTGTCGGAATCTTGATTGAACATTATGCAGGACAATTTCCATTATGGTTGAATCCGGTACAGGTAAAAATTTTGACTTTAACTGATAAAGAAGAAAAATATGCGAAAAAAGTCGCAGAAAAACTTCAAGCCAAAGGTGTTAGAGTTGAGATGGATTTAAGACCGGAAAAATTGGGCTTAAAGATTCGAGAAACACATAATCAGAAAGTGGGTTATACGGCGATAATCGGCGGTAGAGAAGCCGAAGAAAATAAAGTTGCTGTCAGATTAAGAAGTGGCAAAAACCAGACAATCTCATTAGATGATTTTGTAGCGAAAGTTGTCAAAGAGATTGAAAACAAAAATTTAGAACCAACAATAAAGTAGGAGAATAAAAGTGGCAAAAATATTAATCACAGATAGAATTAATGCACTTCAAAAAGTGCTAAAAAAAGAAAAATATGACGGTTATGTTATAACCAATGCAGTTGATATGAACTATATCACTGACTTTCATTTCCACGCCGAAGAGGCAATGATTTTAGTTACGAAAAATAATGCATTTGCATATTGTAGAAAGTTATATGCTGACGAATTCAAAAAGAAAATAAAATTCTGTAAAGTTTTTGGAATGACCGAATATACTTTCAAGGAAAAAATAGCAGAAAAAGCAAAAGCATTAAAACTTAAAAAAGTTGGATTCGATTTTTCAAAAGAAAGTTATTTAACTGGTAAATTTTTCAAAAAAAACAAATTTGTAGAAGCTCCAAGTTTCATTACCGAATTAAGAAAAATAAAAGTGAACGAAGGTAGAAAACGAACAGAAAAAGCATGTAAAATTGCGTATCAAACTTATGAAATT
>CAYPLD010000134.1:0-2314 GCA_964411485.1 uncultured Elusimicrobiaceae bacterium
AATAAATCCCTCCCCCTCACTTTCGTTCGGGTACTCCCTTTTGAAAAAGGGAGAAAATAACCCCAAGCCACGCACGTGCGTGGCTTGGGGTAAATTGTATTCTAAAGTTCTAACTATACTTTAGTAGCATAATCTTTTACACATTCGGCTAATCTTTTTATTCCTTCATCGATTTCCTCTAATGTTGCATATGAAAAGTTCAAACGCATTGTGTTTTTACCGCTTCCATCATGATGAAATGCACTACCTATTACATAAGCCACTTTTTTGGCTATTGCGTCATCGAACATATCGTCCGCACTGATATTTTCTGGTAATTCTACCCATAAGAATAATCCACCTTCGGGTTTAGTCCAGCGAACACCTTCTGGCATATAAGTTTCAAGTGCTTTCAACATCGCATCTTTTTTAGTTTTGTATAAAGCAGTGACTTTTTCTATATGTGGTTTCAAATATCCACTTGCCATAAACTCTGCTGTTACAAGTTGTGAGAACGACGGTGCACATAAATCTATCGATTGTTTCAATACACTCATATTCGCTATAACTTCTGGTTTTCCTATCGCAAAACCTAGTCGTATTCCCGGTACGAAAGTCTTTGAGAATGTAAATAATGAAATAACGTTTTCACCTTTACCACCGTCGAGTTTATAGAACATTTCTGGTGCTTCACCTTCAAATCTCACTTGTCGATATGGCGAATCCTCTATCAAAAGCACACCATACTTTTTTACTATTTCTAAAATTTTCACTCTTCTTTCTTGATGAATAGTTGTTCCACCTGGATTTTGAAAATCTGGTACTACGTATACAAATTTACATTTGATATTTTTTTCTTTCAAATCTGCTAATTTTTCTTCCAAACTTTCTGGGATTATTCCTTCATCATCAGAATCTACGCCTATCATATTGGCATCATAAGATTTGAATACTTGTAATGCACCCATATATGTCGGATTACTTACGACGATAGTATCACCAATATCTATAAAAGCACGACCGACAAGTTCCAGTCCTTGTTGAGATGAAGTTGTAATCAGGATATTATCTTTTTCTAGATTAATACCTTCTTCTTTTAATAATTTGATAAGTTCAATTTTTAGATCGTGCAATCCTTCGGTTGGACCATATTGTAAAGCTGAATGAGCTTTTTCTGTTAAAATTTTATCTACCACTTCTTTGATTTGTTCCACAGGAAATGCAGCTGGATCTGGTAAACCTCCAGCAAAAGATATTATGCCCGGCTCGTTTGTTTTCTTTAATAATTCTCTTATTACTGATGTTTTTGATCGTTCGTTAACTGATGCTAAAATATTTTTTATATCTACCATTTCTTTTCTCTCCTAATGTTTACGTATACTTATATTTTATAAAATTTGTAAGCTAATGTCAGATGCTTTCGCCGAATGAGTCAAAGCCCCAATCGAAATAATATCTGGCTTGACTTTCAAATATTGTTCGATGTTTTCAAATGTTATTCCACCTGATACCTCTGTAATAGCTTTCTTGCCAATGATTTTTTTGGCTTTTTTGATGTCATCAGGAGTCATATTATCTAACATTATGATATCGGCTTTCGCTTTTATAGCTTGAGCCACTTGTTTCAAATTCTTCGTTTCAACCTCTATTTTGGCCGTATGAGGTGCTTTCTTGCTACATTTGGATATTGCCTTCGTTATACCGCCTATCGCTTTAATGTGGTTGTCTTTTATCAGTATTGCATCTGCCAAGCTCATTCGATGATTGTATGCTCCACCTTTTGACACTGCGTATTTGTCTAATTTTCTCATACCCGGTAAAGATTTTCTCGTATCGCAAATTCTTACCCCGTATTTTCTAGCTTTTGATACAAATTTTGATGCGAACGTTGCTATCCCGCTCTGTCTTTGCATAAAATTCAAAACCGTTCTTTCGGCTTTCAATATATTTAATGCAGACCCGTCTATCGTTGCGAGTATTTGATTGGCTTTTACTTTATCACCATCTTTAAATGCGGTTTTGAATTTTATGCGATTGTCGACATACTCAAAAATTTCTTTTGCTAATTCTATCCCGCAGATTACCATATCCTCTTTTGCTTTGATCACTGCCTGACAATAACTTTCTTTATTAAAAATACTTTCGCTTGTTATGTCGCCTAGAGATGTGTCTTCTTCTAAAGCTAGCATAATTATTTTGTCTAACATCATATTATTTCTCCTAAAATTTATTTGTCATCCTGAACTTGTTTCAGGATCTTTTAGTAAGATGCTGATTTTATACTGGATCCCGTATCAAGTACGGGATGACTCCTATGGGTCAATTCAGCATGACA
>CAYPLD010000135.1:0-2301 GCA_964411485.1 uncultured Elusimicrobiaceae bacterium
GCCATACATTTGCGTTTTGATATTGAGAGTTCTTCGCTTCCAAGTTATTACAAAGAGAAACTTCTACGCCTAAAAGACAGCCGTATCACAAAAGAAGGAATAATAATTATAAAAGCACAGAAGTTCCGTACACAGGAAAGTAACAGAGATGATGCATTATCACGTCTCCAAAAACTAATTAGACCATATCTGTAAAGGTAAAATGAACCACGAAGTTCTCGAAAAACACGAAGAATATTTTTTAAAATTCCTTTATAAAGTGTTATATTATACATAGTTACAAACAACAAAACACTCAATAAAGGAATATAAAAAGATATGTGTGAAACCAACTTTTACAAGATACTTTTCGGCATACCTGATACAAATTTGGCAAAAATAATAAAATTTTCTAATGAAACTGGAAGGCTTTACCAAGAAATATACAAAAGGATAGACTCTGATTTAGACCGAAAAGGATTGATAAAAAAGAGAATACGAATACAGGATAAGATGTATATAGCAGGTCAGACAGATTTTTTAAGTGAAGAATTTTCCAATTATGACACTCTTGCAATCACAGTAAAGGAACTTGAAACAGGGAGACCAAGAATAACAGCAGAGGAAGTATTTATCTTTATTTGTCTTAGAGGTTATTTTAACTCGATAACTTCGGAAGAAGCTTGTGAGAGAATGATTGAATCGTTAAGCCTTCAGATATATTATCTTGACATCAATAAGAAAATGCCAAGACCAAAAACAATAAATGAAAATCTTAACGCAGTAAGCAGCGAAACAATGGAATTTATTCATGAATGTCAACTTGAACAGTTTCTGAATGATGGCCTTGATGATTTTGACTATGCCGTTTTTGACAGTACTTCAGTAAGTGCTTCAAGTTCATGGCCTACTGATGCAGCTGTTATTTACAGACTGTTTGCCAGAATTAAAAAACAGGCATCAAAATTTGACAGATTCGGTTTGAATAATATAAGTTCCAAATATCCAGTCAAGTGGCTTAAGAAACTTTCAGAGTTGCTTTTTAAGATAAATAACACAAAAGGAACAGCCGGCAATCCTAAGAAAGATAAGATTAGACCTGATTATAAACAGTTTCTTAGAGTAGCACACAAGATGAATGAGTATTATATAAAACACCTGTTAAGACTCGAGGTGAATGTAAATTCGACAGAACTTAAACCATCAGAGATGAATAAACTTTTATCTTTATATGATAATCTGGAAGATGATCTTCTTGCAGTAAGTTCTGTTCTGTATTATGCGGAGGAAAGAGTTTTTTATGAGAAAAAACTTCCATCAACTGAAAAGATTTTAAGTCTGTCAGATACAACGGCCGCTTTTATTAAAAAAGGTAACCGTAATTCGGTTATTGGCTATAAACCGCAAATTGGAATGTCTAAAAACGGTTATGTTAGTGCAATTATTATAGAACCTGGCAACGGGGCAGATTCTACATATTTTGCACCACTTGTAGAAAAGCATATAAAAAACACAGGAGTCACTCCAAAGCTTGTATCTGCTGATGACGGATATTCTTCAAAAGCAGGAAGAAATGATGTACTTGAACTTGGAGTTAAGGATGTAAGTTTCAGTGGTGCTGTTGGAAGAAAAATTATTGGAGAAGAACTCTGGAATGATGAAAAATACACCGAAGCCAGAAGAAACAGATCAGCTGTTGAATCTCTTATGTTTTCATTGAAATACACAGTACATTTTGGAAGACTTAGGAGAAGAGGTATAGAAGCTGTAAAATGTGAGATGCTTGGAAAAGTTATTGCATATAATTATTTGCACAAAATAGTCAGGCTTGAAAAAGAAAAGAAATTAGCTGCTTAAATACAGCTTAACGTAGAAAAAACTTGTATGAATATTATTACTGCAGGAGGATTCTATTTAAATTCATACAAAAATCTAATATATTTTCAGAATTTATCATCAGTTGATGATAAATGAAGTAAGAACATTTCCTGCAGAGAAATATCATAGAGATAAAGTAAGTGGTAATGTCAAAACTAAATATTAACAACCCTTTTCAGAAATGTTCTAATTAATATTGTGTAATAAGGAGTTAAAGGTAGAAAGGTTCAATTATGGGGTATGCAATAGAAATTCTGGCAGAACAGGAACTTGACAGAATTATTAAAGAAATATTTGATTTCCTTCAGGAAACAGGTATAAAATTTGATAAACATGACGAGGCATATGATCTGTTAAGCAAAGCCGGTTGCGAAATATCTTCTGACGGATTTGTTAAGTTTCCAGGAAAAGTAGTGGAAGAATGTTTATCCAATGTGCCTCAAT
>CAYPLD010000136.1:0-2301 GCA_964411485.1 uncultured Elusimicrobiaceae bacterium
AATATTTATTCTTCCCCAAAAAATTTTGCTAAGCGGATTTTCCTTTTCTTTATGACTCTAATTAAACACGTCTAAGCAATACAAGACATGTAATCAAGCTGTTGCCCTTTTTTGTTCAGCACCTCAAATATTGCTCAATATGCATCGGATTTTTCACGCCAACTAAGTCAAATAATTTTTTCTGGATTGGTGTTAAATTTGTTACTTTGTATAGTTGCTTGTTTCTTTCTCCTTTCTTTTGAAAATTTACTTCATATTTAACTAACTTCACTTTGGATATTTCTTCCAGTGGTTTTGTTACAGATTTTCCTTGCAGGTAATTTATCTCAAAAATTCTTTTTAATAATAAAGATAAGCTACATATAAAACCATGAGCTCTCCCTCTTATTGGTAACCAATGCCTGACCGGCCTGACATCAACAAAGTTTTTCAGGTCATCAAAAAGGAGTTCTACCTCCTGTAGGTTTTTATATGATTCCACAACTTTACTTATAGTTAGATCATACCTATCTGTTAAAAGAATAAATATTCCATCCATTTGCTCATGTTTGTATTTTTCTTCTTGGTCTATATGGAACTCTATTAGCTGATTGTTTTTATGAACTTGATTTATGATAAAGAACTTTCGGAATTTTGACCGGTAGCCGATAAATATTTTATTGATAGATTTTTCAATATCAATCGGCTTTTTCCCCTTTTTTCCTTTTGATGATATTTCAGCCAGTTCTGCTGATAATTTCTGTAGATATTCATTTCTGCTTTTTATTTTCATCTTTTTTATCTGCTCATTCAAACAGACTACATATCTTAACTCATCTTCATATTTTCCTATATATTTTTTTATCAGAGTAAATATCTTGTAACTTAATTTACTATCAATGTCTTCTGATAATGATTTTATTTTGATTTTAAAATCTTCATATTTAATATTATGCTGGTTTGTTAGATTCTGTATTCCTTTTTTCAATCTACAATATTCTTCTTCATTGATTTCTTTTTTATTTTCTCTCAAAATGATTTTAATTTTCCACAATAGAAAATCTTTTATCTTAATTCTTTTTTCTCTAATTTTTATATCATTATAATCTTCAAATTGCTTTTTGTCTTCTTCTATATCTGAATATATCATCCGGCATATTTCATCTTGATGACTTTTTACGCCCATTATATAATTAAATCCTTCTTCCCTAATTCTTTGAATATTTAGTTTTGTTATCATTCCTCTATCACCAACAAATGTTGTCTCTTCTATTTGATATTCCTTTTTCAAATTTTCTACTACTTGTTCAACTGTTGTTTCATCTTTTGTATTCCCATCAAAAACAAAATGTTTAATAGGATATCCTTCATAAGAAGTTACTACTCCTATGACAATTTGTTCTTTATCGGGCCGCATATCCCGACTATAACCTGTTTTGCTTATCTCACACGATGAAGAGTAAAAAAAAGTAGACGTTATATCATAAAAAGTTAGTTTTACATTTATGCTAAATAAATTTTTTAGTTTCTTAAATATTTCAAATTCAACTTTATCTTTCACTTTCAGCAACTGATCCATGCTTCTATAGAAATAGGTAACATCTAATGACAAATCCTCAAATTCTTTATCGGCTTTATAATTGGTTGTCTCGAACCACCTTGTTACTGCAAGTTTGCTTAACGGATTTATACATCTGTTGACAACCATCATTCTGATATATTTTTCAACCTCAAGTGTTATGCGATTGTCTCTTTTTTTGACTTGTTCTTGAATGATTTTACCAAGCTCTAACTTTTCCCATATTTGCTGCCAAAAAATTATACTACCATGTTCAAGTGTTTCAATCATTTTTACATCATCGGAAAGACAATAAGTTTCGAGGTGAAATATTTTTATTAATCCGTCAATAATATTTTCTATATCCTCTTTTTTGTAATTATTGAGACTGCCAAGTTGTGCTATATCTTTTGTGGTTGAACCTTTTGCTTTATTATATGAGGATTCACTTATTACAAGATATTTGTATTCTCTACCTTTTTTGTTGTAATTTTTTACTCGTGGAAACATAAAAACAGTTTTTAATTTATCAACACCACAAATGTACGACTTAACTCACAAAGAAAAAGAATAAATCAAAATAATTTGAAATATTTTCACCACCACATTTTCTGAACGGACTAAAAAATATTCATACTGATTATAAGCTCTTTAAATAAATTTAGCATGTAAAATAGAAGGGTTTTGGGGGAGACGTGTTTAATTGGAGTTATGAAAATTGGTTTTTGGTAATTTGTAAATACACGATGTGCAAATTAATTTTT
>CAYPLD010000137.1:0-1485 GCA_964411485.1 uncultured Elusimicrobiaceae bacterium
AAATATACTTTTTATAAGATATGGGAACCAAAAGATTCGGATACTATTTTACAAGAAGGTTTTTATGGTGATTGGCCAGCAAGAGTAACATCAGCGGATAATGGTAAAGAATTTAAGGTAAGATGGCAAGGTGGATATGGGAATCAATATAATAGTTCAGATTTGGTTCCATTAAATGCGTTTAGTTTTATAGGATTCTGTACAGAAAAATATAATTTAGAAACATGTACTGGATTGTATGATCCTTTTTATGAGCATTTTATTAATTATATCGGTGCATATGGGACTCCGGATGAGGACGATGATCATTACTACAACATCACTAGCCCTACAATAAAAATTCCATATGGTTACTCAGGTGATTTGGAAGATGGTATGAGTGTTCAAGTGGATATGTATATAATAGACTCGGAATTTAACTTTTACAACTTATCTCCTTACCATGTAAGGCTTGACAATCTACATGAAATAATTGCAAATCAAGGATACTATGTAAAGTACATTCCATTAGATACTAAACAACCATTAGAGCCACAAGATACTGTTCCTTACATAGAAGTTGGAGATATTCCTGCTGGAAGTTATATTATAGTTGTGAGATATAAACTGCTTCCTGATTTGTTGACTACAATAAATGGAGTTTATTCAATGACTTTTGTTATAAAAGGTCTTGGGGAATATAATCCGCAACAAGGAATAGAAGAACTAGAAATCAAGAAGTTGGTAAATTCAGCAAACAAAGTATCTTTTGAAATAGATAAAGGACAAAGTGGAATATGTAATATATATGATGTTGCAGGAAGAGTAATAAATACCATACCATTCACAGAGCAGTTTGAGCATAACAAAACTGAAAAGAATGGAGTATATTTATACAATGTCAAAAGCGAAGGAAAACAGACAACAATAAAAAGCATCGGAAAATAAAAAAAGTTTAAGAACGAAACAAAAAAAGCACAAGGGTGAAAACTCTTGTGCTTTTTTAATGTAAATTTTTACGAGTATTTTTGTGAAAATTTTTGTTTTAAATTTTTGAGATGAGTTTGAGTTTTCTCTGCGACTGTGAACTAGGTCGGAAGAGTGAGCGTATGCGAACACCCCTAGTTGAAGGAGCAGAAAAACTCAAAATCGCTCAAAAGACGAAGTAAAAAAGCCGAGAATGGGAGTCGAACCCACGACCTACCACTTACGAAGCGGTTGCTCTACCAACTGAGCTATCTCGGCAAATTTTGTTACAGCCCAATATAAATTATACCCTTTTTGAGTATTTTTTTCTATCTTAGCGAATAATTTCATATAATAATCATATGAGTGAAAAAATTACAAATCTGGAGTTACCAAATTTTCTAAAAATTCAATACTAAATCCGCTTCCAGACCCGATGTAATGGCAAAGGACGGGCCGACCAGTTGATCGATCTCTTCGATCAGGTCTTCCGGCGTCATATCACATAATTCCAGGGCGGCGTCACAGATATAAAATTGG
>CAYPLD010000137.1:1495-2251 GCA_964411485.1 uncultured Elusimicrobiaceae bacterium
CTGGAGTTACCAAATTTTCTAAAAAAAATCTTACCCTATTGGATCGGGCTTTTTTGCCTACTAATATCCATATCCTTTTTTCTCCGTACTTACGATACCGCACAAATTAAAATAACTTTGCTTCATCTAGGTGGAGTTGGACTTATAAGTTTATGGATATCACTAATAATAGAAAGGGGCTCTAGTATAATTTTCGATAAGAAAAATTTCTTTTACATCGCACCTTTTGTTTTGTATTTTCTATATCAAACTTTTTCTTTTTTGACTGGCTTTTATAAACTCGCAGGGTTTGAAGAGTATATAAGATATATAATTTATACGTCGATAACTCTCGTAGCTATTTCTGAATTTGATAAAAAAGATGCCAACATAATAAACAAATTTATTTTCGCAGCCGCTTGGATATGTTTCGGTTATGGATTTGTGCAAATTATAGATTTGCATATCTTTAATAAAGTTGATTTTTTAGGTAGATTAGATCCATTTCCTTGGAGAGGATTTTTTGGACATAAAATATTTTCACTTCAAGCTAACCCAAACTTTTTCGGTAGTTTTATAGTTTTTACGCAGTTCATAATTCTAGCTAATTTAATTAGAAACAAAAGCAAAAGTTTAATTATTTTATTTGCGTTAGGACTTCTAAATTTATATTTTGCAGAAAGTAAAGGTGCTTGGGTGAGCTTTACAGTAAGTTTTGTTATATTTTCCTTTTTATATTATTTGTTTTTTGGAAAAGGCAAAATATTCGAAAAGCAT
>CAYPLD010000138.1:0-2213 GCA_964411485.1 uncultured Elusimicrobiaceae bacterium
GCCAAGAACATTCCTACGACGCCCCATACAAGTCCCCAAAAAATCAAACAACATAACAAAGTTACGGGATGTAAATCCAAATCATAACCCATAACTTTTGGTTCAATGATTTGTCCAACACTAAATTGTATCCCCGTAAGAATAAACAATATTGTGAAAAAATCCACATTAAAACCGAACTGCAAAAACAATACTGGTATTGGTAATGTTGTTGCAACTATCGAACCAATGCTTGGTATGAAGTTCAATAAGAAAGTCAAGAATGCAAACATAAACGCAAGTTCTACATCAAAATAAGCAAGAACTATAAATGCAAGCAAACCTGTCACAAAAGAAACAAGAAGTTTTATTGATATGTATCTTGATATCGTGTTTTCTATTTCCAATATAAGTTTGTTTTGAGTTTTTTTGCTTTCTTTACCAGCCAACAAAAACAACACAAAAACAATAACCAAAATAGAAGTGCTAACAAAACTAAACAAACCGCTTCCTATTTTGGAAAACATAGATAATAATGGAATATTCGCCATTGCACTTATTATATTATCCTGATTAACAGAAAAACCTTTTTCTTGAAGTTTGGTCAACACATAAGATGTAGAATCTATAAGTTTTGCTTGATACACATCTGTACCTCTCAAGAAATCGCCAAGCGAGTTTGTGATGAAAATAATTATCAGAGCGAAAAAACCCAAAAAAGCTATAAACGAAATTATGCTTGCCAAAACGTGAGGCATTTTTGCTTTTTGTTTTAAGAAACGACGAAGTGGTATCAACATTGAAAAAATAAATAATGATACTACTAAAGGTATCAATACTATTTTTGTGTATATAAGAACCATCATTATAACCGCAGCTGCGATTATGATTAAACAAACATTGTTTATCCTGTGGAATATGTTTTCTTTCATATAATAGACCTCTCTATTTTTTATAAGTTTCTATATTCTTTACTAACTCTCGTGCTAAAAAAAGCATTTTATTACATAGTTTATCAAAATCTAACGAACACGCCTCAACAGTCCACCAATTTAATTCTATGGGTAAATTTTTAAATTTTTGGTGGATATATCCAAATACCGAATTGAACTCTTCTATCTGTCTTGTGAGTTTTCTTGCCTCTAAATTAAAATTTTTTATTAGAAATGCATTTTCGCTCATCTCCTTGTTAGAAAAACTTCTTATTTTTGTTCGAGTATCATTCCAAAAAGTTATAGTATTGTCGTTTAATGTTTGTAGATCGCTTGCAAAATTTCTAAACTCTTGCTCAAATTCTTTTGCGTCAAACAGTTTTTTTCTCAAATGTTTTTTTGCGATATCTTGCATCTTTGGAGTTAGAGAACTAACTCTTGAAGTCAATACTTTTAGTGTTTCGCTCATAACCCCTATTTTTTGTAGTGCTGTTTTTAAAACATTCTCTAAATTATTATTCATTAAAAAGTCCTCTTCAAACTAATCTTCAAATAATTTCTTGCATCGTATAGGGATCTTGTCAAATAGTTGTAATAAATGTCAAAATAGGTATTTCTTTTTACTTTCAAACTGTTCCCGACGATAAAAGAATGATTTGTTTTTATGTCATAAGACTTTAGCATAGCATAAGAAAGTATCAGTTTGTTTGTTTGATCTTCAAAAAGTTTTGTAAAATCTAATCCGACACTATATTTTGGCAAATTTACAATCGGTGCGATAGTTCTAATATTTGCAAGATCCTTTTGGTCTATAAATAAATTATGTGTTGAAATTTCTGACACACCACTCAAATATTGGAAAACATTTAAACTAATATCTAAAAAGAAACTATCATAATGATTAGTTTTTACGCCAAGGGTATATGCGATTTGATTAAAATCTTTTTTCTCGCTAGTTGTATTTTTAAGATTGACCGTAATATCTTTACTAGTTGCTCCCGATATATTTAAATAACCTTTCACAGCACCCGTATCCGATCCACCAGCAGTAATGATTGATTCAAATCCAGTCGATATACCATAACCTTCTTTTTTGATTTTGGGTTCAGAGTAGTAGAATGGTTTTAATTTCAAGTCGCCATAACTGGTTTTGAAAATGACAGGCAAATATATACTGTGAGCTTTTTTTGGAGCTGTATTGTCGGACTGTACATAATAATATCCATACTCTGCACCGATGATAGCGGACTCGAAAAAATAATCATAAATTCCGGCTTTTGCCTGATTTGTGCTATCAGAAAA
>CAYPLD010000139.1:0-2211 GCA_964411485.1 uncultured Elusimicrobiaceae bacterium
TGGGATATATCGCATTAGCATGTGGTTTGGCTACCCCGCTTGCTTTAGCAGGTGCTGTGTTCCATTTGTTTAACCATGCAACATTCAAAACTCCGTTATTTTTCAATGCAACAGCATTAGAAAAGCAAGCGGGGTCTTGCGATATCGACAAACTAAAAGGTCTTGGCACAAAAATGCCTTATACCGCATGGTCGTCGATAATAGCGATGTTATCAACGGCTGGCATGCCACCTTTATCTGGTTTCTGGAGTAAAGTTTTAATAATAGCAGCACTTTGGGAAGCTGGTTTTCACACATTCGCAATAGTTGCTCTATTCGCAAGTTTATTGACACTTGCATATTTCATCAATTTTCAACGAACAGTATTTTTTGGGAAACTATCAAAAGGTCTAGAAAATGTAAAAGAAGTAAACTGGAAATATTTATTACCAGTTTTCGTTTTTGTGATATTGATAGTTGGTATTGGACTAGCATTCACAACAACATTTGAAAATTTCATAGAACCTTTTATAAGGTTTCTAACTTAAAAAATAAGGAAGATATTTATGATTGAATACATTATTATAATAACACTATTGATCGCATCTGGTGCAGCAGCAGTGATGTTAAGAAACATGCTTTATTCTGCTATGCTTCTAGCTATTTGCAGTATCATGTTAGCGATTGTTATGTTCAAACTAAACGCACCTTGGGCGGGTGTTTTTGAACTATCTGTATGTGCAGGACTCATCACAGTATTGTTCGCAAGTACCGTGAGCATGATAAGAACAAATAAAAAATATTTTGTAGTAAGTAAAATGTCGAAATATTTACCAGTTGCAGTAATTTTATTTGGAGTATTGCTATTCCTACTTGGAAAACCATTTTTATCAGTACTAATGGCAGAACATAAAGCACATGTATCACAAGCAGTGGGTAATATTATATGGAATGTCCGATTCAAAGATGTGATTGCTCAACTTGCAATACTAATCGCAGGGGTGCTTGCTATAAAAGCGTTTTTCGGCAAACATTCTGACGAAACAGAGGAGACAAAATAATGAACGAATTTTTTAACCCATCAAATTTAGTATTAAATTATTTCGTATCTGCGATATTAATATTCATGGGAATATATTGTATGGCAGCTAGCAGAAATATTTTGAAACTTCTAATAGGAATAGAAGTAGCTTCAAAAGGTTGTATGATGGCAATCTTAACAGCAGGATATGCACTAAACAAAATCAACTATGCACAGGCATTAATCATATTAATGGTTGGAGTAGAAGTTATTGTTATAGCAGTTGCTTTGAGTTTGATTATTAAAAATTACATTCAACAAAAAAATGTTGATGCATGGAAACTTAAAAAACTAAAAGGATAAGAATATGTTAAATTACATTTTATTTCCAGGAATAGTATTTATCGTGAGTTTGATAATAGTCCTATTATTTTCTAGATACACAGAAGATATAATGGCAACTAATACAAGCAGTGCGAAAGATAAAAAAGAAAGCGAAACTGTGTACGCTTGTGGTGAAGAATATGAAGGAAAAAAAGCAGAACCAGATTACAATAAATTTTTCCCTTTCGCAGTATTTTTCACAATAATGCACGTAGCGGCACTTATGATAGCAACACTCGCGAGTGCAAGCGTCAAAAGTGCAATGGCTATATCAATATTTTATTTAGTAACAGTATCAGTAATTCTAGCGATACTTTATAAGGATTAATTATGATAAAAAATTTGAAAAAGAAAGCAGTTAATTGGTCAAGGATAAAGTCTCCTTGGATACTACATTACAATTCAGGTTCTTGTAACGGATGTGATATCGAAACACTAGATGCACTAACCCCTCGTTTTGATGTAGAACGATTTGGAGTGATGTTAAAAGGTAGTCCAAGACATGCAGATGTTATGTTAGTAACAGGTGCTGTAACAAAACAACAAGCTAAACGGATAAGAAGAGTATATGATCAAATGGCAGCTCCAAAATTTGTAGTTGCGATAGGTGCATGTGCTTGTAGCGGTGGTGTGATGTATGGTTGTTATGGTGTACTTGGTGGAGTTGATAAAATCATACCAGTATCGGCATATATACCGGGCTGTCCGCCAAGACCAGAAGCTTTGATTGATGGCATAGTAAAATTACTATCAACTCTAAAATAAGGGTAAAAATATGAAAAATGAAGAAAAAATAAAACAATCATTAGAAAAAAAGTTTAACAATA
>CAYPLD010000140.1:0-2179 GCA_964411485.1 uncultured Elusimicrobiaceae bacterium
GCACAGGTCATTTTTCTAAGCATAACTTATTGAAAATAAATTGAATTGAAATTCTATTTGTGTAGTGACAATTGTTTTTCTATTTTTTCCAATTCAAATATTCCCCAAAGTTTTTCTTGAACAGCACTTCTTTCAGTAATTTTACGTTCTGCATCTGTAGAGCTATAAACCATTATAACTTCCTGGATATCTGTCAATTCATCGTTCAGGATATTTATACTCATTTTGTATCCTGCCTGTTCTGTCATCCATTGCATAACTCGTATTAAAATCATCGAAACAACACAACAAAAAGCAAACGCTCGAATTTTAGAATCCGTCCAATGTCGAATCGGCCTAAAACGTATTAATGTCACATCTTTTAGTAAATGAAAATCATTTTCAATAATATCTTTTTCATTATAGGTGTCAATCAAATATCCTGTTTCTGCTCCCAGCATGCTTGAGAAAACCAGGTTTTTACCAAATCGATTTTCTCTTTTTTTAATCTCTTCCTTATTTTCTGTAAAACATGGTTTTCCTTTAACCACAGATATCTTAACACATTGACTGTATCTACTTTTTTTCAATATGGTATTAATTCCTGAAGTAATACTTTTAGGAGGATTTTTGTAACTTTCCCATTTTTTAGTTATCTCATTTTTCAGTTTCTCAATACCTCGTCTTAAAGAATGCTTTTGCTTGCGCTTTCTTACTTCACTAAATGTAAGAATAACGACACATTCAATACCCATCACATTTTTTTGGCACCGGTAATAACGCTTATTCTTCCACGCCCCATGATATTGATCCAATTCCATATCAATGAGCTCTTTATGATGCGAAGGAACTAACGCCCCTATCCAGTTGATTTTCCCCTCCATGTAAGAAAAATTGCTTTTACTATTATTTCCTTTGTCGAGGACAAGGACCAAATCGGTTTCAGCGCCACAGAGTGTTTTAAGGGCGACAATCAGATCTGCAAGAATATGAGAAAAAAGCTTGCTGTCATGACAATTTGCCCGATAAACACGACTGATCAGGGGGATGCCAAAGGATTTTTCTACGGCCATAAGCAATCCAACATGGTTAAGATGATTTTTTGAATCTTTGCTGTGGCAGGTGTTTGCTATTTTTGAGCGTTTAGGTTCTTCAATATAAGTAAAAAAATTTGTTGTGTCGTAACAAATGACATTGGGGGAAAGATTCATCAACTGATCAATGCGAGCGAAAAGTTCAGTTTCAATAGCGGTAAAAACTGTATCATCAATGCATTCAAAAGGATCATTCTCATTTATAATATTTTCTCTTCTTTGTTTAAGTTCTTTTTCCGATATAACATCGTCAGTTGCATACCAAAATTTCTTGCCGGTAAAATTTTGTATTTTAATATTGAGTAATTCCGGAAGAATAGTTTTTTTCAACCATCCGCTCATTTTTTCTTTACTTGTTGCGCTATCTAAGCGGTTAATGATTGTTATAAAAAAATATTTCCAAAGATTTGTTTCAAACCGTTCTCCTTTGATATGTTTACTCAATATTTGCGGTAATTCAATGAAACAAGCTGCCTGGTAAGCTGCCGCCACCATACCAAAATTACGAGTATTAACTTTAATCGGACTCCTATTTTTCTTAATACCTCTAAGAATGGTCTCAGCAGACCCAAGGTAAGTTGAACGAGTGCAAACTTTACTTTTCCCTGATCCTCGAATTTTTCCAAAATCCTTTTTGTTAATTTTCTCTCGGTATGTTTCCTGATAAAGATAATAAATATTATTGCCTTGTTTTCGTGTAATAATAGTACCCATTATTAGCCCTCGCTTAGATTATGTCACTACGCTTAGCATTTAAACCGAACAATAGCAAGGGAAATTCGTAATAATTATATTACTACATTAACTATTTTAAAAAAATATATAAAATCAAATACTTGATGATGTGCTTTTATATTGTCGAGAAGATTCAGGTCTTAGTTTCAAATATATCTTGTGCCTGACCGTCGAATCAATTATAGTGAAAATATCTACAACACTATTTGGTTACAATTCGACCTGAATCCTGCCGCTACACATAAAGCAAGTTTTCTAATCAGCCTGGCAGTTGAGAATACATCTACTATTCCGTATTTTTTACAGAGTTGCGTATAATGCAAGTATGCTCAACTCGAATGATCGAAAGGTACCTGTCAAAAGTCATGTCT
>CAYPLD010000141.1:0-2176 GCA_964411485.1 uncultured Elusimicrobiaceae bacterium
TTGATAAACAAACACTAGAACCGCTATATCTGAAACCTGCAAAATTTGAAAGATAATATTACGAGGAAAAAATGAATAAAACAATATTTTTAATAATTTCTATATCATTATTTAGTCAAACGATTTCGTTTGCAGAAAGCAAGCAAAAAGCTTATGAATATTTTACGATAGCCAGTTATGAAATGAACAAAGATAACTATGAAATGGCTTTGGAATATTACAAAAAGTTTTTAGAATTGGAGCCAGAAAATTTTCAAGCTAGAAAAGATATTTTAGAAATTTCTGTCTCTATGAAAAATCCAAAAATAGCACACGATTACGCCGATAATCTAATAAAAGAAGCACCCGAAGATTATAAAGTTTTAGGTCTTTATGGTGGGTATCAATGGTTATTGGGCAATACAGAAAAGGCAAAAGAGGCATATTCAAAAAGCATATCTTTAGATGCTGAAAATCCTGTAATTTTGCATCAGTATATTATGCTTTTAGCTACGGAAAATTCACCAGAAATTACAACATATTTAGAAAAACATGCAGAACTTTATCCACATGGTGCTTCATATCTTTATAATCAAGTGGGTAAAATGCAAATAACAAAACAAAATTTTGATGAGGCTTTATCACTGTTCCAAAAAGCAAAAACTTTCGATAAATATAACCCAAATTCTTATTTAAATAGTATGACTGCATATCTTTTGAATAATCAAAACGAAAAATTCTTACAGGAAGCTCTTATTCTCGAAGGAACGGGCTATAAAAATGCTGCTTTTTTCGGAGAAATCGGTGCTTTTTATCTTAAAGAAAATAATAAAGAAAAAGCATTGAAATATTTTGATAAAGCACTTGCTCAAGATAAAAGCAATGTGGAAGTGAATGAGTTTTTGAGCTTATATTACAGGAAAGAAGGCGATTTTGATAAAGCTATTCACTATATAACTTCTCGTGCAGATTTTCAGACAAATCCGAAACTTTGGTTAGGTATTTCGTACATAAGTTTTGAGGCACAAAAGCCTCAACAAGCAAGAGAATATCTAAAAACTGCCTATAAAAAGTTTCCAGAGGATTTAGAAGTTGCATATTTTTATGCAACAGATTTATATGAAATAAATCCTTACGAATCTTATAAAGTTTTGAAAGAAATTTTGAAAAAAGATCCTACTTATACCTCTGCTAAACAACAATTTATTTACTCGGCTGAAAAAGCTAAAAAATACTCTGATATGGAAAAAACTGTTAACGAAATGTTGCAACATAATCCTGACAATCATCAATTACTTAATTTTCTTGCCTATTCTTATGCTAATCGAGGGATTAAGTTGAAAAAGGCAGAAGAACTTTCATTGCAAGCGGTTTCTCAAGATCCAAATTATGCATATTTGGATACTTTAGGTTGGATATACTACAAACAAGGTGAATTAGAAAAAGCAAAACCAAAATTATTGGAATCTGTAAAATTAATCGAACCAACACAAACCGAGAGTTATGAAGTTTTTCAACATCTTGGAATCATATGTTTTGATATGAAAGAATTTACAGAAAGTTATAAATATTTTGAAAAAGCGTACGACTTGAGCAAACAAACTGATGAAGTTTCAAAAAAATATTTATCCAGACTCGATAGAAAATTAGGTTTTAATAAAGACAAGTAGCTTTCCGTTTTTTAAACTTACTGAGAATTTGTTTTTTACTGCGAAATTGCTAACAGCAATTTCGCAGTTTTGCATTTTGTGATTAGTCAATTTATATTTCAAACCTTCGAGTGTTATCGTCGGTGAACCTAATGCGACGATGCTAATTGTCGAACTCTTTTTACATTCAAAACTTCTGCTTTTACAGAGTGGATATACATGCCAATTTTTTTCTATAAAAACGATATTAATTTTATCTAAATAGCAAAGTGATATAAGATAATTACAAAAGTTGAAGTCGGGTCGATCACCGCTAAAGCAAGCTATGGAAATATTTTTGTATCCTTTTTTGACAACATAGTCCAACGCTTTTTCAAGATCGGTATTGTCTTGTCTTTTTATGTGTAATAATTTATTTTTGAATTTTTTTCGATTAGTTTTTGTGATACTATCTAAATCACCGATGACGATATTAGGTGTGATTTTAGTTTTGGCTAAAATGTTTGCACCGCCGTCTACTGCGACTATAAAATCAGATTCTTTTGCTA
>CAYPLD010000142.1:0-2082 GCA_964411485.1 uncultured Elusimicrobiaceae bacterium
ATAACAGAAATTTTCGCATCAGAAAATATTTTTGGTGTTTCTTTGATTAATGGTGTAGTCAACACTGTATCCCCGAGAAAAGCGGTTTGTAAAATCGCTATTTTTGTTATTTTTTTACTAGATTTTTCTTTTTTATTGTTATATTTCCAATCTTCAAATTCTAATTCCTTAAATTTAATTGGAATATCAAATTTTTCTAAAGCGTTTAGATATTTTTCAAGCGAATGTTTTTCTAAAACTGGACTTGGGAACCGAAATTTCACAAAAAGTTTTCTTGAAAAAGAATATTTTTTGTAAGTTGAAACATTTGGAATTTTCACAAAAAGTTTTATTAAAAAACTTCTCAAATTGTTATGCAAATCTAACAAATGAGTAAAATTTTCTTGCCGAATTTTTTTCACAACTGAAAACAAATTTGTGAAAGTTATAATTTCATCTATATAGGGATTAGACTGCAGCGCTTCTTTGAATTGTGGTTTGACCAATAAAGCGATATGCGAATCGGGATATTTTTGTTTTATATTCTTATATATAGGTGCGGTGAGGATGATATCGCCAAGCGATGACATTCTTATCACCAAAAATTTTTTCTGACTATTTTGATTGCTGTCCATAACTAAATTTTACCATAAAAAAAAGGAAGACGAAAAAATCGTCTCCCTTAGTGTCTTTGAGTGGAGGGAAAATATAAGTTAAATTAATTATCCCTACTAATGTATTATAGTTATTTTGAAACATCAAGTCAACGTAGCACATAATGATAGTTTAATTAATACTCAAAAAAATGTAGAATAAAGTTTATTATGGAATTCATACTATTTGTACCAATACTTCTTTTTTCAGTGATAGTACATGAATACTCTCACGGATACGTCGCATACAAAAATGGCGATGATACTGCCTATTTGATGGGGCGTTTAACATTCAATCCTATATCGCATATAGACATTGTCGGGACGATTATCCTTCCGATAATTTTAGTATACAGTGGTTTACCAGTATTTGGTTGGGCGAAGCCAGTGCCGGTGAATCCGTTTAGATTGAGAGATCCAGAAAGGGACATGGTCAAAGTTGCTATTGCTGGACCGCTTTCAAATATAATGCTTGCGATACTAGGTGTGTTGATTTTCAAATTAATTATTAGTTTTGGTTTTTTGACAAACATTTTGCCAATGGTTTTGGTAGGTAAGTTGATGTGGTTTTTTATTAGCATCAATATAATTTTGGCGATTTTCAATTTGATACCAATCCCACCACTAGACGGTAGTAAAGTTTTGATGGGTATCTTACCAAGACACATGGCGATAAAATATGAGAGTTTATCGAGGTATGGTTTTCTTATTTTGATAATATTTCTTTTCACAGGTTTATTTAGAATTGTGATACTTCCGCCGTTTTATTTTGCATTGAAGATAGTAGAAAAATTTTTGAGTTTATAAAGAGGTAAATTATGAAAAATAAAAAAATAATCGTTTCAGGAATGCGTCCAACGGGCGTTTTACATTTGGGAAATTATCATGGAGCATTGAAAAATTGGATTGAACTTCAAAATACACATGAATGTTTCTTTTCTGTGGTGGATTATCATGCGTTGACGACTGCTTATGACAAAGTCGAAAATATCAAAGCCGATACAATGGATATGGTCAAATGTTGGTTGGCGGCAGGATTAGATTCAAAGAAATGTAATATTTATCTGCAATCAGAACTGCCTCAAATCGCAGAGATTAATTTGTTGTTGGGTATGATAACTCCATTGGGTTGGTTATTAAGAAATCCAAGCTATAAGGAACAATTAAATGAAATTTTCAAGGAAAAATATAAAGGTCAACTCGATAAATCCGCTTCAGAAAAGGTAGGCATGCTTTCAGAAAAGGAGTTATCGGAACTATCTTCATTTGGATTTTTGGGCTATCCCGTATTGATGGCGTCGGACATTCTTATTCACGACGCTGATCTTGTCCCCGTGGGACAAGATCAGCTAGTTCACCTTGAACTAACCCGTGATATAGCCAAGAAATTCAATTCGACGTTCAAGTCAAAAGTTTTTACAGCACCAGACGCTTTGCTAACAAAAACGCC
>CAYPLD010000143.1:0-2052 GCA_964411485.1 uncultured Elusimicrobiaceae bacterium
TGTCAAATGAATTTAGGGAATTTATATATTTTATTCTTTCTGTCTTTCTTATTATTAGCGGCGGATATCCGTTGTTTGCTAATATGACGTTGATGATAAATCTACCTACCCGTCCGTTTCCATCTTCGAACGGGTGTATCTTTTCAAATTTTCCGTGAAATTCTGCTGCAATTTCAAGCGGATGTTTTTTATCTATATTTTTCTGATACCATTTTATTAGTTCATTCATTTCTTTCTCGACATTTTCTGGTTTTGTCGTTTTCACTTCTCCGGAATATCCCATTATTAAGTTGGGTATTTTTTTATAACCAGTTCTTTCATCCATATCTTTCATCAGCATACGATGCATTTTTATGATGTCTTTTTCTGATATGTCAAACCTTTTTCTCAATATTAAGTCAACAACTTTTCTTGAATTTCTTGTTTCATATATCTCTCTGAGATTTTTGTTTCCTATGGCCCCATTTTCAAAAATTATTATGCCAACATCTTTTAATGTGAGTGAGCTTCCCTCTATTGCATTTGAGTTGTATGTGAAATTTACTGTAAATCTGTCAAATATATCAGTCATTCGTTTTTTTGTCAGTTTTCTTATGATATATCGATAGTGTATCCGCATTTTATCGATTTTTTCAATTTCTTTTCTGGAAAATATATAACCTTTTTTGTATTTTTCCAGAGCCCATTTTACATTTAATTCCTGTTCTTTCCTTAGGAAATATTTTTTGTATTTATTCTCAAGTTTCTTTTTCGAAATATCGTCTTTTACCAATTTCATTATCGTTTTAACCTTTTTGTCGGGCATTCTGACAGCTTTGGCTAAATAAGTGTATTTTTTTCCATTTATCTTCTTCTTGACTAAACTTACCATACATACCTTTAACCATACATATATTTAAAGATATGTTTTGTGTATGGTTAGAGAATCAATGACTTCTGCTTATATGGCGGTCTAGTTTTTTCATGGTTTCAAAACCGCGCTGGCACTGTGAGCATTTGTAGATTTCTTTGTTTTCTTGCTTAGGACGAGGCATTTTTCTGTATGGATAATTGAGTGGATTTTTTACGTTCTTGCACCAGTTGTCTGGTAGGCAGAATTTAGTGTCTTTGTAGTATTGTATGTTTGCACAGTTTGGTGGCGGGATTATTCCTTTGTGTTCCTGGTATTTTAGCTGGGTGTTTACCATTGTGTCTGACAGGGGTGGTGTGTTTTTTTTGTTCCAGTCTGCGATGCGAACTTCTATTTCTGGCCAAGTCCATTTGGCTGCTTTCAGGAAGTTGATCATGATGAATAGTGCCCGCTTTTTCCCGTCTCTCACGCCTTGAAGTATGTGCTGGACACATGGTGGAAAGTATTCTTCGTCTATTTTGACTGCATCGTAATTTCTTGGCACTGTCTTTTTTTCTTTTTTTGCGTAAAGTTCTGGAAAGGTTTTTGTGTGCCAGTCCATGGCTTCTGTAAGTAGAACTGTTGCTTCGTTTTCTTTTGGTGTTTTGAAAAACTCTTTGCCCAGTTCAGCGTTTTCTATTTTAACCATGTTTAGTGAGAAGTTTTCCAGTTCGCTCTTTGTCAACGGAAGAGATACGTTCCACGTTTTTTCATTAAGACTCATAGGAGCTCGAAACATGTGGCGCTTTCCCCAGTTTTCTTCCAGCTCTACGTAGTCGAATGCGTCTTTGATTGGCTTGCCCAGTAGTTTTGATAGTTCTTGTGTCAACTCGGTTCGGATTGATTTTTTGATGTATTTTACAATTGCTTGCGGGATTTCTGGGTATTTTTGTGCAAGAGGTTCGTAGTTGATCTCAGTTGGAAATGCTTTCCATGGGATGCAGATGTGGAAGCCGCGGCTGCCGCTGAACTTGATTCCATAACTTGTGATTCCAAACCTTTCCAATAGATTAACGACTGCTAGAGCTGTTGCCTGACCAACTGGTATTCCACCTTCCTTAACATCCATGTCCATTAAGATGTCCCATCCGATTCGCTGTGCTTCGTAACCAGTCTGGCCGATTTGCATTGGGTATTTCCATTTTTCAACTGAGAAGTGAAAT
>CAYPLD010000144.1:0-1953 GCA_964411485.1 uncultured Elusimicrobiaceae bacterium
TTAATTACAAATACTGAACTTCTTCTTGCAATTCTATCCCGAAAACTTTTAACACTTTGGTTTTAAGTGTCTTACTCAATTTTTTAATATCTCGTGCTGTGCCACCACCTTTGTTGTAAAGTAGATTTCCATGATGGTTAGCAATCATAATTTCACCTACTGACGTTCCTTTAGCACCAACTGCTTCCAAAAAATACCCCGCTGGCACCTTGCCAAACATTATTTTATCCTTCGGAATTTTTAACAGAAACTTTTGCCTTAAAGAAATTGGTTTTATTTCTTTGACAACCACGTTTTTGAAAAAACTGCCGGGGCATAAAAGCTGAGGCCAATACTTCTTTTCTCGCATTTTTATTATTTCTTTTGAAATTTTTTGTAGTTCTTTTGCATTACCCTCTCTGAACTTAAATTCCGCTTCCAAGATTATCCAATCTTTTTTCTTTTTAAAAATACTCTCGCGATAACCAAATTGACATTGCTTTTTAGTTAGCCAGAGTGTCTTACCCCCATTAAATATCTTTACTTTAGTAAGACAATCTTTAATTTCTTGACCATAAGCTCCCGCACAACCATATATAGCTCCGCCGATTGTTCCTGGAATACCAGCCATTTTCTCCATACCAGCCAGACCAAATTGTTCTATTTTAAAAATAAATTTCGTAAGGTTCTCACCAACTCCGACTGAAATTTTATTTTTAACTTTTCTGATTCCCCCTATCTCATTCTTTATTATCAATCCATCAAATCCTTTATCATCTGGCACTAAATTTGACCCGTCGCCAATAATGCACCATTTTACCTTATTCTTTTTTGTAAAATTAATTGCTCCAATTAAATCTTTTTCGTTTTGTACAGCTAAAAACCATCTGGCCGGTCCGCCAACTTTGAGCGTTGTCAAATTCTTTAAGGGAAATTTTTCGCGCATTACTTTGGACATTATTGAGTAATTTTTATATGTTGCGCGATTCAAATTGATTGTTTCCTTTAATCCACTCTCAAAATCTACACTCGCAGTATAACCAATCAACTTTCTGGCTTTGGAAATGTCAGCGCGGGTATGTTTTACATCTCCCAACCTCGGTGGTCGTTTTTCTAAATCCAGCTTCTTGCCTGTATATTTTTCTATTAACCTTTTCACCTCATTGATTTTTGTTTGGCTTCCACAAGCAATATTTAATGCTTCACCACTAAAATTTCTTTTTGATTTCATAGATAAAATGTTTGCTGAAACAATGTTATCCACATAACAAAAATCTCTCGACTGACTGCCATCACCCTCAATAAATGCCAATTTCTTTTTTGGGAAATATATTGATTCTAACCAAGCTGACACAACAGTAGAATAGGGCGAGTCGCCATATTGACCGGGCCCAAAAACATTAAAATAACGTAAGCAAATTGTATCTAATCCAAAAAGCTCACTAAAAATTTTGCAAAATGGCTCGCCGATGTATTTCTGTACAGCGTAAGGAGACTTTGGATCAGGTAAATTTTCCGACTCTTTTGTTGGTAATTTTTTCGCGCCACCATAAATAGATGAGGAGGACGAATATACAAATCTTTTTACGCCGTGATTTTTGGACGCTTCAAGTAATGCGACGGTTCCCACGATATTGACCTCGCTTGTATGACGTGGGTGTTCGACTGAATAAGAAACACGAGGCAATGCCGCAAAATGAAAAACATATTCTGGCTTATGCTTAGAAAAAATTTCCACCAAAAGATTCTCGTTTAAAATCGAGCCTTCGTAGAAAATAATCGACGACTCTAAAGATTCTTTTCTTCCAGTTGAAAAATCATCAACCCCAATAATTTTTGTCTTTGGAAAATTTTTTCTAAATTGTTTTGCAAAGTTGCTCCCGATGAAACCGGCACAACCAGTCACTAAAATTGTTTTTGGCGTTGTCATACTTCTATAGAGTATAACTTTTATCGCTCTTTTTCAATGTTTTT
>CAYPLD010000145.1:0-1934 GCA_964411485.1 uncultured Elusimicrobiaceae bacterium
TTTTTTGAGATTACCACGGGCTTTCAGCCCTCGTAATGACAAACAAAAAAATTCTGTGGCAATCTCAAATAAAAAAAATGTCATTCTCGCGAAAGCGGGAATCCAGGAAAAATTTATGAGTAAAAGAATACCTAAACCAAACGGCAAAGTTGCAATTGCACCTTCACTATTATCAGCCGACCTGTATAATCTAGGTGGCGATATAAGTGAAGTCGAATCCGCTGGTGCCGATTGGCTACATCTCGATATTATGGATGGACATTTCGTCGATAATTTGAGCTTTGGCCCTGCTTTTGCAAAACATATTAGAAAAAATACTAATATCGGTTTGGATGTTCATTTGATGGTCACAAATCCAGCAAAATTTATCGAGCCTTTTGCAAAAGCAGGGGCTGATTTAATAACAATCCACATTGAATCCGAAGGCGACACACACGAACTTTTGAAGCAAATTAAGAAACAAAAAATAAAAAGGGGTTTGAGTATAAGACCGAATAGTGATATAATATCCATAAGGCCATTTTTGAAAGAAGTGGACCTTATTTTATTAATGAGTGTGAACCCAGGATTTGGCGGACAAGGTTTTATGCCAGAAAGCATCGAACGGATAAAAGAGTTGAGAGCTTTGATAAAAGAAAGCGGTAAATTGATATGGCTTGAAGTTGACGGTGGAATCAACAAAGACACTGCGAAACGAGTGATAGAAGCAGGGGCGGACGCATTAGTAGTGGGTAATGCAATTTTTGGGAATAGTGATGCACACCAGCAATTAAAAGATATAAGAAACATAATAGGAGATTAGAAAGAATGATAGTAATAAGACTACAAAGAGGCGGAAAGAAAAAAGAACCTCATTACAGAGTAGTAGCAATGGACAAAAAGAAAGCTACAACAGCACAAGCAAAGGAAATATTAGGACACTTTCATCCATGTGATAAAGAAAACCAAATAACGATAAATATGGAAAGGGTTGAGTATTGGTTAAGTGTAGGGGCAAAACCATCTGAAACTGTGGAAGATTTAATCAAGAAAGCTAAAGGCGAAAAACCATTGGTAAGAAAGCATCAGAAAGTTTCTAAAAAAGCTAAAGAAAAAGAAGTAGCAAAAGCGAAGGCAGTTGAAGAAGCAAAGAACGCTCCAACACCAGAGCCAGAAACACCTGCTGAACCAAAAGCTGAAGAAACTCCTCAAGTTGAAGAAAAACAACCTGAACCACAACCTCAGCCTCAACCAGAACCAGAAAAAAAACCAGAAGCTTAAAAAAGTCAAAAGAGGTTTAGTATGAGGGAACTTGCAAATTTTTTGATAGAATCTTTAGCGAGCCAAAAAGATAAAGTATCTCTTGATTATAAAGAAGAGGGTGATTTAGTCAAGATAAATGTCAAATTGGATACTTTAGATAAAGGCAAAATAATAGGTAAAGACGGTAGTATCGCAGAAGCAATAAGAACTGTTTTGAAAGCGTCAGCAAGTAAGAACGGCAAGAAAGTGATACTAAAAATAGAAGATTAGAATGCTCAAAGCAGATGTGATAACAATTTTTCCAGAAATGGTCGACAATTGTCTATCAGAAAGCATCGTGGGACGAGCTAGAAAGAATAAAATTTTGAAAATAGGGGTGCATAATCCTAGACAGTTTGCTAAAGATGTGCATAAGACAATAGACGATAGACCTTACGGTGGCGGACTCGGTATGACAATGATGGTCGAACCGATTGTTAAGTCGATAAGAAAGGTCAAGAAAAAGGGTAGCGTAGTTATTTTGACAAGTCCACGTGGTCAAGTTTTTGACCAAAAGCTAGCGAAGAAGTTAGCAAACAAAAATCACTTGATTTTTGTTTGCGGACACTACGAAGGCGTCGATGAACGAGTAAATTCTGAAGTTGATATGGAAATTTCTTTAGGAGATTTCATTTTGACTGGTGGCGAACTTG
>CAYPLD010000146.1:0-1896 GCA_964411485.1 uncultured Elusimicrobiaceae bacterium
GACTTTCTTTATCGGCTAGAAAACTATCGCCACCGGTAAATAAAATGCTTCGTAGTTCTGGATGTTTTTTCGCATATTCTACAACAGCTTTAGGATCAGCGATTTTATCTTTTTCCAAACGCTTCCCTTGAAAGAGTCGACCCCTAAAACACCAATCGCAAATTTTTAGACATTCTTCTGAAGAAATAACTACAAGCGTTGGCTCGTACTTATGTTGCATACCCTCGCCTACGTAATTTGATTCCTCATTAGCTACATCAAAATCTCTATCTACCATTGCAAGCTCCCTTTTTTGACTTCTTTATATTAAAACATATCCAAAAAAATATTGCAAATTAGCTATCTCGTTATATCAAATTTTCGCCATTTGTTAGAAAAAAATCTAACCGTCATCGCTAGACCCACCAAAAATGCGTATATACAGCCACATATCCACATATTTTGAACCGATGGACTATATCTACTTATCAAATATGCCACAGGCACAAAAAATAGCCATGAACACATCAACATCCATTTCATATGATACTTTGTATCGCCTGCACCACGGATAGCATGTCCGAAAATTATAAAGAATACGTCGAAGATTATAAACAACGCTATAATCTTCATTAGCGGATATGCAGTTGATAAGATCAACTGCATATCCGCAGACTGATTTTTACTACCAATTGCAAAGAAATCCACAAACCAGTGTGGGAAGAACCAAAACAAGATACCGATTGATGAAGCGTACCAAATGGCAATCTTAAAGGCATTTATGGCGGCTTTAGCGGAGATATTCGGCATTTTCCTACCCATATACTGCCCGACCAATGTTTCACCCGCTATCGCAAGCCCTAAAACAGGCATAAATACAAGCATTTCGATTGCTATTAGGATATTACTCGCTGCTAGCGAGATTTTGTCGATATTACCTATCAAAAATACAAAAACGCTGAATGCTAGAATATCCAAACAGAAACTTACACCATTTGGAATACCATATTTCACAAGTCGTTTGAACGCAGGGTAATAGAATCCAAACAATCTACTAGTTTTGAATATTTTTCTATTATGTTCAGAAAATATTATTGTTAGGTATATAATAAGTATGACGACGTTCGCAAAGACTGTACTCCACGCTGCCCCTTTGATACCCATCACAGGAAAACCTGCTTTACCGAAAATCATCAGATATGCGAATAGTATGTTAATGGCATTACCAATCACATTTGCCCACATCGTGATTTTAGTTTTGCCTTGACCAGTAAAAAAGCTAGCAAGTGCATGGTTGATAACGATTAATCCACCAAACAAGTTCAAAATTAGGAAATATTGTTTCTCCATTATTTTGACGACTGGTGAATGGTTAGTAATATCTAATATCCACATACCGAGCGGAGTGAAAGCTAAAATTATTATTGTTGAAAAGAATCCGACAAAAACGCCTTGCCACAAAGAAACTGACATCAACGCAAATTTTTTCTTACCAAAATATTGAGCGACAAAAACATTGGAATACATCGCGATACCCATAAATAATGCGATTATTGTAAAGGAAAGAATCCCAGCTGGGATTATAGCTGCGAGTGCGTCAGGGTGAAACCACGCGAGCATGGATCTATCAACAAACTGCATTACGGTATACGACGCAGTGTTGATTATCAGAGGATAAGCGATGAGCCAAACCTCTTTTATCCCTCCGTTGGATTTATCATTAGGATTAAAAGTTTTTGAATTCATATTATTACATTTTACTATAATTAAGAGTATGAAAAAAATCTATAGATTTTTTAATGGGCTATCAACTATCTTGGCTCAACTCGGGTTTCCCGCTAAAAAACGTGGTATTTATATCCCGTATTATTATGCTGATAAAGTCAAAACTCCTGATTATATTTATCCATTAAAATG
>CAYPLD010000147.1:0-1873 GCA_964411485.1 uncultured Elusimicrobiaceae bacterium
ACTTGGAACTCCTCCGTGTAAAAATTTCATGTCCATATCTATCAGCTTTCTTGTGCCGAAAAATACTTCCAACCTTTTTGTGTTAGTGAATTTTCCTAAAACAGAATATTCGCAATCTTCTCGTTCTAATATCTTTTTAATTTTTGGAAGATTTTTCGGCGGGACCGACAAGACCATTCGTTCTTGACTTTCACTTATCCATATTTCCCAAGGTACGATATTACTATCTTTTAGTTTGGCTTTTTTCATATCGACTCTCACACCAGTTTCTTCGCCTAGTTCGCCGATAGCTGATGAAAATCCACCTGCTCCACAATCTGTCAAGCCACGATACAATTTTTTGTCACGAAGCTCCATTAATACATCTAAAAATTTCTTTTCGTTTATCGCGTGTCCGATTTGAACTGCAGAAATTTCAGCTGTATCTTCAATTGTCGCTGAAGAAAAAGTCGCACCATGAATTCCATCACGACCAGTTCGTCCACCGATTGCCAAAACGATATCTCCGGCTTTGACTTCTTTTTCGACAGCCCATCGTGGCATAATTCCAACCGTTCCGACAAAAACTAATGGATTCAATGCATAACTTTCATCAAACCAAATCGCACCTGACGCGGTCGGTATTCCCATTCGATTCCCGTAATCTTTTACCCCTTTCACAACACCTTTGAAAATTCTTTTTGGATGTAATGCATGTGGTGGTAATTTTTTGTTGAACTTTGGATCAGCAAAACAAAATATATCAGTATTTACGACCGGTTTTGCTCCAAGTCCGACCCCTAAAATATCTCGAACAACTCCTCCCACGCCAGTTTCTGCACCGCCGTAAGGTTCAATCGCACATGGATGATTATGAGTTTCAGCTTTGAACGCTAAACCCCATTTTTTGTTCTTACCAAATTCAACAACACCTGCATTATCTTTGAAAACTGATAGACACCAACTCTTGTTCAAATCTTTTGTCGCTTTTGATATGTAGTCTTTGAATAATCCGTTTTTTACTCGCTGAATTTTTCCATTATTATTGAATTTTATCGGCGAGTTGAAGGTTTTATGTTTACAATGTTCTGACCATGTCTGTGCGATTGTTTCAAGCTCTGCCCAATCAGGATTTCGTTTGTTTTTTTTGAAATATTTTTGCACTGCTTGAAGTTCCAAAACATTTAACGACCAACCAGCTTGTTTATCTAAACTTTTGAGCTGTTTTGCTGATAAATTATTGAAATTTTTTAATAAGTTTTTACTTTCCGACATCGTTTTTCCTTTTTTTATATTTGTCATTGCGGGCTTGGTCCGCAATCTTTCTATAAGATCCTGAAACAAGTTCAGGATGACATATTTTTTTGAGATTGCCACGGGCTTTCAGCCCTCGCAATGACAAAAAATATTAATCCCTATTCAATCGTAAATTTGTTCACAACTTCATTAACAAAACTTTTCTTAACCGCTTTTTCTAAATCTTTTTTGGAAAATCCACCTTTTATAAAATAAATATTTCCACATCGAACTTTCTTTGGCTCTTTTATCCCCATTTTTGCAATCGCTTCTTTGACACTCTCACCAATAACATCAGTCGCACTTTCTTTTAACCAAACTTCTACTTTTTTGTAGTTCGCGATTTTTCTAGCAGTTAAATTACTAGTTTGCATTACATTATCACATAATAGTTTATCGGCAATAGTTTTGATTTGACTGCTAGAAAAATCGCCGACAATACGATACTTTGTTCCGACAATCACACCACCTATCTTTCGTAAGCCAACGTTTTCGAGTTCATGTTTAGCGTTTGCATTTGGATGCTTGCTATATTGTGTTTTGTTATAAATTTCTACGTAGTTCATTAATCGTTTACCACTCTATTAAGTGCTTGTTT
>CAYPLD010000148.1:0-1855 GCA_964411485.1 uncultured Elusimicrobiaceae bacterium
TACCACCTGATGTATGAAGTGTTATCATATAAACGCCGAGTTTTGTCGCTTGAGCTACTGCCTTGGCAACTGTGTTTGGGATGTCGTGAAATTTTAGATCGAGAAAAACTTTTCCACCAAGTTTTTGGATTTCCTCGACAATGCTTGGTCCACATGCGGTGAAAAGTTCTTTGCCGACTTTGAATACGCCAACTTCATCGGCGAGTTTTTTGACTAAAGCTAATGCCTCGTCTTTTGTTGCAACATCCAATGCTACGATGATTCTATCTTTTGGATTTGTAAATTTCATAAATACTCCTCTACTAAATTTGTCATGCTGAATTTATTTCAGCATCTTTCTATAAGATCCTGAAACAAGTTCAGGATGACATTATAATTTTATCTTACCTCGTAAATCTTCAATTTTTTTAATTTTATTTTGTTTGAAATATTTTTCTACACCTTTCAAAATGTCGGCACATGCATTTGGATTTATAAAATTCGCTGTGCCAATTT
The DNA here is from genome assembly GCA_964411485.1 of uncultured Elusimicrobiaceae bacterium. GTDB lineage: Bacteria > Elusimicrobiota > Elusimicrobia > Elusimicrobiales > Elusimicrobiaceae > Pseudelusimicrobium. Next base: position 496 of record CAYPLD010000148.1, read on the forward strand.
GCACCGCCGATGCTCCACATAAAATAAATTCTATCACATCATCAGCATCCATAATTCCACCAACTCCAATTATCGGAATCTTGACTGAATTATAAACGTCCCATACCATTTTCAACGCGATTGGTTTTATCGCAGGGCCACTCAATCCGCCTTTCACATTTCCAAGCAACGGCTTGCGAGTTTTGATATCAACACCCATTGCTGAAAAAGAATTTATCATTGAAATTGCATCAGCTCCTGCTTTTTCACATGCTTTTGCGATTACGGTTATATCTGTCACGTTCGGGGATAATTTCGCGTAAATTGGAAATTTGCTGACTTTTTTAACAGCTCCGATTATTTTCGCTGTTTCTTTTTCACATTGACTGAAAAGTCCTTTGACTTTTCCATGTTCAACATTCGGACAACTGATATTTATCTCAAGTGCAGAAATTTCTTTTACCTTATTCAATTTTTTTACCGCTTCAACAAATTCTTTTTCATTATTACCCGCGACACTAACAATCGCTTTGGTTTTTTGCTTTTTCAAAAACGGAATTGCAGTTTTTATAAAATTTTCTACCCCACCATTTTCAAGTCCGATGGAATTTAACATTCCGCCCGATGTATCTGCAATTCGTGGCGATTTATTACCTTGTCTTGCGTTCAAAGTTATCGTTTTACATACAATCGCACCCATTTTGTTTACGTCGATAAACTTGCTGTATTCTTTGCCATATCCAAAACAACCCGACGCACTAAAAATTGGATTAGAAAATTTTATTTTCGCTATTTTTGTCGATAAATTTACCATATTATTTCCTCTGCATTAAATATTGGTCCGTCCTTGCAGACCATTTTATAAATTTCTTTTTTACCTTCTTTCAATTTCACTGGACAACCCATGCAAACGCCAACTCCACATGCCATTTTTTCTTCCAAAGATAGCTGTGCTTTTATTTTATGTTTTTTTGATAAACCTGCAACACATTTTAACATCGGATGTGGGCCACATGCGTAAACTTGTGCGTTTTTATCCTGCTCCAAAAGTTTCTCCGCTGGATTTGTTATTAGACATTTCTCGCCGATACTTCCATCATCAGTCGTGATTGTAATTTGTTTTACTAATTTTTTTAGTTGTGGTACGAAAACTATTTCATTTTTATCTTTCGCACCGAAAAATAAATGTATATCTCCAGCTTTTTTTTGTTTGATTTGTTCTACGAGCAACATCAACGGAGCGATTCCCATGCCACCAGAAATTATTATCTGCTTTTTAGCTTTTTTGATACTAAATCCGTTACCAAGTGGTCCCATAATATCTAATGCGTCGCCCTTTTGGAGTGAACTGGGTCGACAAGAAAAAACAGAGCATATCAAT
>CAYPLD010000149.1:0-1848 GCA_964411485.1 uncultured Elusimicrobiaceae bacterium
GTCCGAACGGCTTGGACGGGCGGACAGGCGGGTCGTCCTTTCAACATTTAGCATGGTTATTTTGCTTGCACCCATCGGGATGGCCTCGCTGTTAATCCTGTTAATCAAATTAACAATCTTATTGGTTTTAGGTTACTCATTACTATTTCCTAGTTTGGCTTCAATTTCTTCAATACTTGGCAGGGCAAACCGGAGATTTTCCGGCAATTCTTTTGTAATAATATATTCACTCACACCGATGGGTTTATGGATATCTTTGATGGCATATTCCACAACAGTATTGTTTTTTGATTTGCAGATCAGAATACCAATAGTTGGATTATCCGTTTCATCTTTTATCTGTTCATCAATGGCAGAAATATAGAAGTTTATCTTTCCAGCATATTCCGGAATGAATTTACCTTTTTTCAGATCGATCACGACATAACAGTGTAATTTGACATGATAAAAGAGCAAGTCCATAAAAAATTCTTCTCTGTCAACTTCAATCCTGTATTGTCTCCCGATGTAGGAAAATCCTGTGCCAAGTTCCATCAAGAATTTTGCCACATGATCTGTCAGAGCACCCTCTAGTTCTTTTTCATTGTGTTTTTCCTGCAAATTCAGAAAATCAAAAGTATAAGGATCTTTCAGCAATTGGTGTGCTAAATCAGATTGTGGCGCAGGAAGTGTGGTCTTAAAATTCGTAACTGCTTTTCCTTTTCGATGATAAAGATCGGATTCTATCTGGTGTACCAATACTGCTCGAGACCAATTATTCTCGATAGTGTGGTTTACATAAAACAGGGCTTCTTCTATATTTTTTACCTTTGAAATAATGGCGATATTATGTCCCCAAGGGATTTTAAATAATTGGGCAACAGCTTGTTGCACAATTTGGTCAACAACTTGTGGGCTTTTTTCAGCTTCTTCAGTTTGTGCAGCAGGTTTCTTCTCAATTTGTGCTATTATTTGAGGTGCTTTTTCACCACTTCCTAATTGCGAAAGAATTAATTGCTCTTTTTTGCCATCATCTAATTGGTCAACAACTTGTTGACCATTTGCAAAAAACAAATACCACTGTCTCATATATTTGATATTTGTTGATGAAAATCCCTTCAAATTTGGAAAGGTATCTTTCAGGTCTTTGCTGATTTGCATAATAAGACCATCGCCCCAGTTTGAGCTTTTCTGTTTCTCCACGATTCTTTCGCCTAAATCCCAATAGAGTTTCAAAAGCTCTTCATTAACCTTTAAGGCTGCTTTTATCTGTGACGATTGTATTTTAGATTTTATCTCTTGGATAAAATCTTTGTAATCGGACGTGTTAACTAATTTAGACATAATAACTTATTATTTTTTTCAACTTTGAATCTTCCATTTATGTAGGATACATGTTTTATTAGTGTGTCCTTTTTATTTCTGTTATTGTCTGAACCTTGATTTGCCTGATTCGCTTGCCTGCCCCACCTGTGCTAACCATCGCTTAAAAGGTTCAGCTTTTTTTGATGGGATAGATTGAATTAAACGTAATGCGCTTTTCGTATTTACACAGTCGGTTCCATAATTTTTTCCATCTTTTGCCGGTAGTTTCAGTTGTACCCAAATTGGGGACAACTGAACTTTTGTAAACTCTCTTTCCTTTACTTTACCCCAATATTGCCGAGGAGTGGGGCTATCTGTTAGCGCAGCAACAATATCAACCACAGAATAGTACCACTCTTCTTCATGCCAGGTTCTGCGTATTTCTTTACTCTGAAAGAGTATGAGTTTGTTTGATTTATTAATCTTCTTACTCAACATCTAATCTTCCGTTACAATTTATTTGATGGAGCCACAGCAAAGCCAAATGGAAAAGGAACAACTTAT
>CAYPLD010000150.1:0-1833 GCA_964411485.1 uncultured Elusimicrobiaceae bacterium
CCTGAACTTGTTTCAGGATCTTATAGAAAGATGCTGAAATAAATTCAGCATGACAGAAAGAGGAGAGATAATAAATGGCAACGAAGAAAAAAGATATAACGGTTTTAATTTCAGACGATCAGACATTATTTAGAGAAGGTATAAAAGACATTTTAGAAGGTGTTAAAGGCATAAAAGTAGTAGGTGAAGCTATCGACGGTGAAGATGCTGTTAAACAAGCGATTAATCTAAAACCAGATATAGTTTTGATGGATATAAAACTTCCGAAAATTAATGGCATAGAAGCAACAAGACGGATAAAAGAGAAACACGGACATATAAATATTTTGATGTTATCCAGTTTTGAAGATGAAACACATATAATGGAAGCTTTGCAAGCGGGAGCGAACGGATATTTATCTAAAATGTTACCTGCAGCGGATGTTGTGAATGCGATAAAAACATTTATATCGCAAGGTCCGTTGATACCAGACAAGTTTATGAACACAGTTTTGAAATGTCTAAAGGATAAGCCCGAACAGGAAGATCCATTGACAAAAAAAGAAATCAAAATTTTGGATTTGGTTGGGAAAGGAAAAAGTAATAAGGAAATAGCATCAGAACTTGATTGTAGTATAAACACTATCAAAAACCACATCAATAGTGTGTTCCAAAAATTGAGAGTAGGAAACAGAACAGGTGCTGTATTAAAAGGGATAGAACAAGGATTGATATCTGCTGAAAGCGATACTATGGAATAAGTTTTTGTATGAACAAATTTTTTGATAAAGTAAAAAACATACGTGCACAAAGTACGATAGAATTTGTGTTGATGTTATCTGCGATAGTTGTGTTTGCACTTGCCCTGCTTGCGTTATTTCACGAGCAGATAATCGGTGGATTTTTTACAATAATCGGAAGTGTTCTGGGGTAAAAAAGTGAATTGTCATTGCAAGCAGTGATAGTAAGGGATTAATTTTCTCCCTTTTGTAAAGGGAGTACCCAAGCCGTGGCTTGGGGGAGGGTTTTAATGAATAAGGTGGCAATAAAACATCGACGAAACTAGTTTTATGTAGTTAGCTTAAACACAATAAAACCCCCGTCATTTGCAAAGCAAATGCCACCCCCACAGAGTCTGTGTCCACGACTTTTTGAAAGGGGGAAAACCCTAGATTGCGGACCAAGCCCGCAATGACAAAAAAATAAATTCCTTGTCATTGCGAGGAACGAAGTGACGTGGCAATCTCAAATAGAAAATTAGGTAATTATATGAGAAAGCATATTGTAAATTTAAATAGTCGGGGGCAAATACTTTTGCCTGCTGTTCTTTTGATACCTACGATGCTTTTGGCGATATATTTAATCTACGAAACTGCAAAACTTTCACGAGAAAAAATCAGAAACCAATTCGCGATAGACACGGCGGCTTTTACGGAAGTTTCGACAGCGTCAAACTTTTTGAACGCATCGGCGTATGTATCGGGTGCATTTCCGTACAGGGTTTTGGGCGAAGTTTTGAAAGCAGATGAAAAAGTTTTAATAGCAGAGGAATTTTCCGAAGATCAAGAGCCGTTGAGTTTATATGATTATGTTTATCGAGCAGGTGGTTTTCCGGCGATGGAAAATCCTAATGATAAACCAGACCCTGAAGACAAAACATGGAAATTGGAATATTATGAGGATACACGTGACGGTTGGATGAAAGAACCACCAGAATTTGATGCAGATGAATTATATATCGTTGGTTCTTCTGATATAGCAGATACACATAAAGTTACTAGTGAATATATGAAGAGTGCTTTGAAAAATTATTTGATTACATATTACACTTTGGGAAATATTTTTAAAGATCAG
>CAYPLD010000151.1:0-1764 GCA_964411485.1 uncultured Elusimicrobiaceae bacterium
CCGATTAAATAAATAAATGACTGATTATTTTCACTATTAAAATTTTCTGCGGACTCAAAATCGAAATACAAATTGATTTTTTTTCTATCAAGTGTAAAGACGGAATCTTTTTTCAATATTGGTTTATTTATCTTATAAGATTTAGCAGAATTTATAATATTTCGAGCAATATCTGGCTCTAATATCGTCGATAACTTCTTAACAGAAGCTCTTGCTAACTTTTTGATATCGGTATATCCTGCTTCTTTTAAGTTTTCACGATTTTCCAAAGATAGATTAGGAATTAGCACTAAATTATGAGTATCGTAGACATATTTATTTGCAAATTTTTTCCAAGGGGCAAGAGATGCTTTCGGAGGTTTTTTTGGATCTGGTTTTATTTTATTTTCTTTAATTTCTTTCCATTTTTCAAGTTCTGTTTCTAATCTTTCTTCCCATTTTTCAAACTCGATATCATATTCTTTATCTTTTAGGATAATCTTAAAAGTTTCAGGTTTATATCCTTGAATATCTGCAATAATTTTTGTTAAAAGTGTAGCTTGTAGTGAATAATGATCTTTCAAACTGTTTGCAGTTTTGAATATCACGACTTTATAATGAAAATCTCCAAAAACACTTTTCCCAGAATTTTCTTTGACCAAAGCACCAGCTTTTCCGTACATATTTTTTTGAAAATTCAAAAGCATAGGACCTAAAAGAGCATTTTTTCCATCTATCATTTGTTTGAGCGTTTCTTTAAAGTTTAGCAGTATGCTTTCTTCAAAAATTTCTATTGCGTCGGGGATATTTTGTTGAATCCAGTTAATTTTATTTTGAGCGTCCTTTTTGACTCGTAGATTTTCGTAAATATTTTGTTCTCGGACTCTTTCCTCGTATGGAGCGTGAAAGTTGCACCAGACACCGAACGGATCTTGGAGTAAGCTAAAGAATTTTGAGGCGAAGAAATCGTCTCTTGTTGGTTTTCGATTTTGAGTAAATTCGATAAAAAGTTTTTCTACTAATTTTTCTGTTGACATTATCTACATTGTACAAAAAAACCCCAAGCCACGTGGCTTGGGGTTTTTAAAAAGTTGATTTTATTATTGAACTTGTTTTAATGGGTCTGGACCAAATCTATTCTCACCTTCAGTACCTTTTCTAACTAAAAATAATAGCATAGCAATAACATAAACAATAGAGAAGAGTCCTAAGAAAGCTCCTAAAATCATTGCAAAAGAGCTGTCAGATGAGGATATCATGGGATTTGTAAATGATAGTACTACACCTGGAAGTACCCACCATCCGCTTTTTCCTATATCGTGTAATCTCCTTGTTGCTACGGCAAGCCACGGTATAAATATAATAAATTGATAAACAGTAATTGGCATAGGTGTGTGTTTTGTAGAATTTGGAAATAAAGTGTAATACACCCAAATTATAGATATAAGTATTATAAAGTTAAAAAGAATAAAATACCAATATTCCTTTCTTCTTGCTCTACCTTTAAATATAAAATATTTTTTAAAACAAATTAAAAAATATTTTATACCAGGAATGTATTTTAATAGCTTAAAGAGTCTTAAAATATACCCAAAACCCCAAATCCATACTCCAGCCCAATATATTATGACTGGTAAAGATGCAAATATAAAAACCCCAAAACTAAAATTGCTTGAGTATCCTGCTGTTTCTTTTCCTGCAACAAAAGCAATTAGTTCCCAAATTATACTTAATACAATTATTCCTTTTTGCCATTTAGTGAGTTTGTTTTTCATTTTTTATCTT
>CAYPLD010000152.1:0-1715 GCA_964411485.1 uncultured Elusimicrobiaceae bacterium
CATCGTCTCCACTCATTCTTGGGGTATGAAAATCCAAATGGTTTTGAGAATAATTATTCTTTGGCAAAAGTCGCTTAACCGGGTGTCCTTTTTTACTTGACCACATCAAACCTTCGCAACTGCCAAGAGGCTTATCTTAGATACTCTCAGGAATCAAACGTAGAGCGCAGAAAGGATTGTGAGAATCAAGTCTTGGCTCTCGTGCACAATCATTCAGCACTCCAAAATATTCTGGATGCTTTTGCACCAGAAGTCGATGCTCTTATCAGTGCCTACATCAGCAATGAAGTACCAATTTTTTTCTCCGAAAAAGATATTAAGAAAAAGCTACTTATTGCAGCCTCGAATTACGATCAATTAGCTAAGCCAAGTAGGCAACAAGACGACTTTAACCAAGCCTGTTAGAAACTAAGAGAGTTTATTCAGAAGAATTACAAACCAGAGGATGTAATTCATGTCTGAAAAAGTTCAGGTAACAAAGCTAATTCAGCCGACGCAAAAAACCGCGTGGCTGATTACCAGCGTTATGTTCTAATACTGGAAATAGATTATGGAAAAACAGAAATGGATATCAGAAAATGGCGTAGAAATTTCTGATGATGTTTTATGTCATCTTCACAGAGAAATACGCTTGGAAAGAACTTTTTGGCACGACAAAACAATTTCATATCTTAAATGGTATGCTACGTTCATTTTCGCGCTCTATTCTGGTTTCTTCATACTATTGGCAAAAAGAGGAGACCTTGGTCCATTTTTTATTTTAATCACAATTATTCCCTTTTTATCGGTTTTTTTATGTACCTATGCTAAAAAATCAATAGCTATTTGCTACAGACAATTTTTAGAACATACAACAATCATGGCAAAGTTGGATTATATATTAGGCCTTTACACCTCTATCAAATGTAAAATGCCCGATACAAAAATTTTTAACGATGACCATTTTCTGAATCCATCGAGACATTATGACTTTTTGTTATCTCATAATGAGTCAGAAAAATTAGTTAACGAAGAATTTAATGCAACAGAACGAACTTTCGCATATAAAAAGCAAATTTTTTCTGTAATTCAATTCTTTTCGGTTGTTATTGGTATTGTAGTTTTTCTTGTCGGAATTTACCATGTTATAATCTACTTAAAAACATAACATTACGCTTTCAGTCGGACTCGGCAAGCATTGCCGCTGAAGCGCCCGTTGGATCTCAGGACTCCACCTTTGAATTTACCATAAAACATAAACTCCTCTTTTGAAATAAATATGGGCAAAAAAAGAAAAAGAAAATGGGGAAGTTGGGAGTCGGTCGGAGGTATATTTGCTGAAGGAGGTCAGGGTCGATTGTATCTTGTTAAGAATTTATCCGATGTTTCTGAAGAAATATATGTCCTTAAGGAACTAAAAAATCCTAAACGGAAAAAACGTTTTGAAAGAGAAATTGCCGCAATAGCCAATATTGGGCCGCACCCTAATGTAATTCAACTTGTCGATATTGGAATTTATCGTGATGAAAATAAACCGTGCTATGTAATGCCGCGAGCAGACTGCTCACTTGATATATATCTGCCTGAAATATCCAAAAATATAAATCTGTCTTTTGAAGTTTTTAAGCTTATTTGTGCTGGTGTAGAGCACCTGCATAGAGCAGACATTGTTCATCGCGACCTAAAGCCTGAGAATATTTTAATTTTTTCCGGGACACCTAAAATATCCGATCTCG
>CAYPLD010000153.1:0-1712 GCA_964411485.1 uncultured Elusimicrobiaceae bacterium
TCCAACATTTTCATACAAGGTACTTTAGTACTAGTTTTGACTAGTACTAAAGTACTATGTATAAGTTTAAAAATCGACAAGAAATTAATTTTTTGCTAAAATATAAGTGTTGGATATATTCTTTATCTAACAAAATGTCACTGTAGCTCAGGTGGTTAGAGCGTACGTCTCATAAGCGTAAGGTCGGTGGTTCGAGTCCACCCAGTGACATTTTTTTACTTCGTCTTTCGGCTGAATTTTTAATTTTTTTCTTATTTAGATTTTAATTGTGAAATTAATTCTGGTACAACTTCAAAAATATCTCCAACTAACGCGTATTTTGCTTGAGCCATTATTGGTGCAGTTTCATCTTTGTTAATCGCAACAATCACATCGCTACTACTCATACCAGCCATATGTTGAACTTGTCCAGAAATCCCACACGCGATATAAAGTTTTGGCTTCACTGTCTTACCAGTCAATCCAACTTGACAACGATATGGTATCAAACCATTATCTACCGCTGCCCTTGACGCTGCCACAGTCCCACCGATTGCATCAGCCAATTTTTTTAGAAGTTCAAAACCTTTTTCGTCTTTCATACCACGTCCACCCGCGACGATAATTTCGCTAGCACAAATATCAATTTCATTATCCTCAAGTTCTGTGAATTTTACGAATTCTACGCCTGATTTATATTTTTTATAATCGGTCTTGAATTCGATTACCTCGCCCTTCCGTTTTGCGTCGGGCTCGGTTTGTGGATATGTCAACGGACGGAGCGAACACATTTGCGGTCGTTTGATTTCACACATAATTGTTGCCATCAAATTCCCGCCAAAAGTTGGTCGAGTTGCGTGAAGTAATTTTGTTTCTTTATCGATTTGTAGATCTGTCGCATCGGCTGTTAAGCCGGTATCTGCAAGTATCGCTGTTTTTGCAGACAAACTCCTGCCGGTTGATGTTGCAGGTAAAACGAATATATTTGGATTGTACTCTTTTATAATGTCAGTGAGTAATTGAGAATAGATATCCTCGTCAAAATTTTTGAGCGATTTATCTTCTGCAACATAAACCGAATCAGCCCCATGGCTGATGAGTTTGTCTGCAAAATCTTTTTTATCATTTGTCATTAGTACGGCACAGACTTTTTCGCCGGTATCTTTAGCGAGTTTTTGTGCGATGTGTAAAAGTTCAAAAGCGACCGGACTCAATTTTCCGTGGGTGACTTCTGCCAAAACCCAAACATTTTTTGATGTATCTTTAGACATATTGATTTTCCTTTTTTACTCCCTCGCCCTTGAGGGGAGAGGGTTGGGGTGAGGGTGCTTTTCAAATTTTTAATAAACATTCACCCCCTCCTTAATCCTCCCCCCTCATGCAGGGGGAGGAAATAAAGAGGTGTTTCTATATATACTGATTTTCCTTCAAAATTTTTGCTAAATTTTCTGATTTTTCTTTGGCGTTTGAGCCATCAATCACGATACTATTAGCTTCACGTTTCGGCGTAAAACTTTTGACAACTTTAGTCGGAGAATTTTTCATACCAAGTTTAGATTTATCAGCTTTAATATCGTCGGCAGTCCAAGTCGTGATTTCAACTTTTTTAGCCAACATTCTGCCCCTTATCGACGGAATTCTTGGCTTGTTAATCTCTTTTACAACGCTCAACACTGCCGGAGTGGAAAGTTTGATTGTATCAGTTCCATCTTCTACCAGTCGTTCTATGGTTA
>CAYPLD010000154.1:0-1710 GCA_964411485.1 uncultured Elusimicrobiaceae bacterium
CTTAAAAAAATCATTTCAAAATACTTGCAGAAACCTTTTGTTATCCTGAACTTGTTTCAGGATCTTTTTCTCCCTTTTTAAAAGGGAGAAAAACGGCATAGCCGACTAGAGGAATTTATTTTTATTAATCTATTTGCATATTTGGCTCAATATGCAAATAGATTTGTCATTGCGAAGAGTGAATTTATTGAGAGACATGGCAATCTCATTTCTTTTTCCCCTTTTTGTAAAGGGGGTGATATTTGTGTCAACAAATATCGGGGGTTTTAATTTAAACAATAAAATAACAAAAAAATAAGCAGAAAAAATAAAAAGTTATTTTTTTAATAGCAATATGGAGTATATTTACGAATCCGAGTAAACAACAGACGGATTCTTAAAACACATTCCGCATTACTATAAGAAAGAAAAAAAAGTCGAGGCCATCTATTTTTGAGGTGGCCTCTCATAAAAATAATGTATAATGAAAATATGATAAATACAAAGGCACTTACCACACACACACACACACACAATGCTGTGATTCTAATCTAAACAACTTGTCATTGCAAGGGCTGAAAGACCGTGGCAATCTCATTCCTTATTATTCTGAACAAACACATTCTTGTCATCCTGAATTTAGTTCAGGATCTTGTAGTAGGATTGCGGACCAAGCCCGCAATGACAGGAATATTAAAGGTTTTACTTTAATTGAATTACTTGTAGTGGTATTGATAATAGCAATACTTGGTGCAATGGCTTTACCTAAATATATGGTAGCAAGAGATAGGGCACATCTATCAGGATTAATGACAGTTGCAAAAAATGTAAAAGATTCGATGAACAGGTATAGATTAAGCTCGGGCACAGAAGGTGGTTCTACAACCAATGTACTACATCTTCTAGATATAAGTTTTAAAAAATCTGATGGAACAGATTGTACGAGTTCTTATTGTAATATTTTAGTTTCTGGTAAAGAATATAGACTACAACCCATTATTAATAATAGTGGTTTTGGTGATACTGTTTTATTTCTTTCAATAGATAACAGTTCCTTCGGATATTTATATACTCAAATAGAGGGACGATCCTATGAAAATTATATGAATTGCAATAACTATGGAAGTAATCAAAGTGTAGATTCTGGTAGATGTCAAAAAATGGCAAAAAGTTTGGGTGCAAGTTGTGGTGCTATTTATTGTAATTGGTAGTTGAACAAACTTTATATTTAAAATACAAAAAAACGGCAGAATTCTTCAATTTGAACTCCGCTTTTTCTTTTCTTTTTCTTGTTTTTTTATAGCGTTCCAATTAGCGATGGCCTCTTTTGGCGAACTAGCTTTTTTCCCGCCAAATACATGTGGATGACGACGAATCAACTTGGCATTAATCTCATCAAGCATTTCGGACAGATTAAATCGACCCTTTTCCTCTGCGATATTACATTGAAGAATTATATGAAGCAAAACATCACCAAGTTCTTCTTTCAGGTTTTGCCAGTCTTTTTTATCTATGGCAGACACCATTTCATCAGCTTCCTCTCTAAAATGAGCTACTAAAGTTTCTGGAGTTTGCTCTCTATCCCAAGGACAGCCCTCGTCTGGACAGCGTAGTTTTTTAGCTATTTCTACTAGTTGTAAAAATTTCTTATCTAAATTTGACATATTTTAATCTCCCTGTTTTTTCTTTTTTTGAAACATAGCCCTCACTCGCTAATCATTCTGATTAGTC
>CAYPLD010000155.1:0-1709 GCA_964411485.1 uncultured Elusimicrobiaceae bacterium
TATGGAATCAATGTTGTTTATATCAAAAATGCGAAAACTATCGAGGATATCTATAATAATATTCTTCTAATCGGTAATTTAGTTGAAAAACAAAAAAACGCTGATAAAGTTATAGCTCAAATAAAAAAACAAATCGAAATTACTCAACAAAATATGCCTGCTGATAAGCCAAAAATATTTGTGGAATTATCTGACGGGTTATGGACCATCGGCAATAAAAGTTATATCAACGAGATTATTGAAATTAGTGGTGGCACAAATATTTTTGGCGATCAAGACCAAGAATATTTCAAGACGAACTGGGAAAGTGTTTACAAAAAAAATCCGGATATAATCATATCGCTTGCAAAAACAGATTACACAAAATATCCATTGGCTCAAGAAATTTTTGCGATGCAAAACGGAAAAGTAATAAAAGGTTTTGATGCTGATATTTTGGTTCGTCCCGGTCCAAGAATAAAAGATGCTATAAAAAATCTAAACGAGATAATCAATGCAAAATAAATATAAAATCACAATTTTTTTCGGTATTTTAATTTTGATAACCCTTGCACTTTTGATAGGTCCAAGCGGATTTCCTAGTTCAAAAATATTTTTATATATTAGATTACCTCATTTGTTATCGGCATTGATTATCGGCGGAGCATTGGCAAGTTCGGGGTCGATAATGCAAGGTGTTTTGAGGAATCCATTAGCCGAACCATACATTTTAGGAGCAAGTTCAGGAGCTTTGCTCGGTATGATAATAAGCATAACTTTAGGTATACCTTATGCTTCAATATTTTATTATCTAATAATATTTTTATTCAGTTTCGGTGCAACAATTCTTGCTTATTTTATCGCAAAACAAACAGGTCGAACAAATATCGTGAATTTAATTTTGGCAGGTGTGATTGTAAATATTTTTATCGGTGCAATAATTTTAATTTTCTTCTTTTTATCAACAAAAGAAAATTTTTCTGTGATAAGTTTTATGATGGGACAAATTTCAGAAAGAACTTTTGGTGTGATAATAACTTGTGCGATAATTTTCTTAATTGGATTCATTCCATCCTTAATTTTATCAAAACAAACTGACATTTTAATGCTTGGTGATAAAAAAGCTCAAGAGCTTGGCGTTGATACTGAACGGGTCAGAGTTTTGATGCTTTTATCGTCGGCATTAATGACAAGTGCTAGTGTCGTTTTGGGCGGTCTTATCGGTTTTGTTGGCTTGATAATACCACATATTATTAGAATTTTTGTAGGTCCACTTCAACGCAATGTTTTAATCGGAAGTTTGTTTGGCGGAGCTTTGTTTTTAGTTTTGGTTGACACTTTAGCTCGCACAATTTTTACGGTTCGTGAAATTCCTGTTGGAATAATCACAGCATTGATTGGTGCACCGTTTTTTGTTTGGGTGTTGAGCAGAAAAAGGGATTATTATTTATGATAAACATAAAAAAAGTTTCATATAAAGTTGGCGACAAACAAATTTTGAAAGATATTTCTTTCAAAATAAAAAACGGTGCAATTTTTGGACTTGCTGGTCAAAATGGAAGCGGAAAAACTACACTTTTGAACATCGCATCTGGTTTTCTGAATAATTTTTCAGGCGAGGTATTTCTAGACGATAAAAGTATAAAAGATTATGATGTGAAAGAGCTTGCTTTGAAAATTTCTTATCTACCAGCTGAAATTTATTTGCCTTATGATTTTACCGCATATCA
>CAYPLD010000156.1:0-1708 GCA_964411485.1 uncultured Elusimicrobiaceae bacterium
GAAGTTGATATGGAAATTTCTTTAGGAGATTTCATTTTGACTGGTGGCGAACTTGTGACATGTGTGATGATAGATACAATAACACGGCTTCAAAAGGGTGCGTTCAAAAAAGAGGGCGTCGCGGAGAATGAAAGTTTTGAAAATGATTTATTAGAAGCACCTCAATACACAAGACCAGAAGTATTTGAGGGTAAAAAAGTTCCGAGTGTTTTATTGAGTGGAAATCACAAAAAAATTGAAGAATGGAAATTGGAGCAATCGGAAAAATTGACAAAAAAATATAGACCAGATTTGTATAGAAAATATAAAAAAAGTAAGAAATAAATTCTTTTGTCATCCTGAAAAAACCTTTAGTCCTGAACTTGTTTCAGGATCTCTTTCAGGATCTTATAGAAAGATTGCGGATCAAGTCCGCAATGACAATAATGATTTTAAGAAAATATAGGAGATTAAAGAGAAAATGAAATTATCAGAAATAAATAATCAGGCTTTGAAAACAAACGTACCGCAGTTTAAGGCGGGTGATACAGTTAAAGTTTTTGTAAAAGTTGTAGAAGGAAATACCGAAAGAATTCAGCCGTTTGATGGCGTTGTTATAGCTAGAAAAGGTGGTGGGATATCTGCAAGTTTCACAGTTAGAAAAACATCATTTGGTGTTGGAGTGGAAAGGATATTTCCATTACATTCGCCCCGAATTGAAAAAATTGAAGTATTAAAAGTTGGTAAAGTCAGACGAGCAAAATTGCATTACTTGAGAGATTTGACAGGTAAAAAAGCAAGAATCAAAGAAGTAGAACAAGTAAAACCAGCTAAAAAAACTGCAAAAAAAGTTGTAAAACCAGAAGCAGAAGTTGAAGCAAAATCAGAAGCGAAAGTAGAAAAAAAGCCAGCTAAAAAAGTTGAAGCTAAAGTAGAAAAGAAAACTGAAACTAAAAAATAATTTGTCATTGCGAGGCAAACTTCGTTTGCCGTGGCAATCTCATTTTTTCTCCCTTTCGTAAAGGGAGTCGACACAAAGTGCGGAGGGTTTTAATATTTCAGAATACTATAAAGTTTTAATAGTTGTATGAAACATTAAAACCCCCTTTAGTTCCCCCTTTACAAAAGGGGGAAAATAAAATAGATATTTACTTTATAAAAATTTCGTGGCAATCTCAATTTAAGAAAAAGCCGATGACACGTGTCATCGGCTTTTTTTATACAATATTATATATGAACGAATTTGATAAAGAGATTTTTACTAAACATTCCCCCACCCATATCATCGGGATAGACGAAGCCGGTCGAGGTTGTCTTGCTGGTCCTGTGGTCTCCGCTAGTTTCATTATGCCGAAAAATTTTATCAATATATATAAGGATGCGACCGATAGTAAAAAACTCACTCCTGCCAAACGTGAGAAAATTTTTCGGCAGTTAACACAAAACCCAGAATCGTTCGGCATTGGATTTGCATGCAATAAAGAGATAGATAAAATCAACATTTTGAACGCTACCTTTTTGAGTATGAAACGGAGCTATAAAAGGTTCGAACAAATCGAAAACACGCTCACACTTATAGATGGCAACCATAAAATCAGAGATTTTGACATCAACCAAATCCCCATAATAAAAGGAGATAGCAAGAGTTTGGCAATTGGACTTGCGAGTATCGTTGCAAAGGTCACGAGGGATAGATATATGCAGATTTTGGATAAAATGTACCCAGAAT
>CAYPLD010000157.1:0-1705 GCA_964411485.1 uncultured Elusimicrobiaceae bacterium
GGGAATTGATTGAAACCTTATTTTAATTATCTATTTTTGTCTTTACAGACGAAAAAATCAAGAAATCAAAAAATCAAAAAATCAATTTTAATTTATCGTACAGGAATTTGAATATTTCCACTACGACGCATTAAACTAGCCCGAAGGGCTAGAATTACTGCCTCGCAGAGGCAGAAAAGTTGACGAGACAATATTGAAATATCAAATTTTTCTCTAAAAATTATTTATCACCATTTTTTAGTCAAATCAAGCGCTAATAATCATAGCTATTTGGTAAATAGTTTTTAGGGAAAAATATTTAAAGTTGAAATATCGGGCAGATTTTAAAAGTTCCATCGCGAGCGCGGTAACCAATTTCAACCAATTTCATTCGCGCCTTGCAATATGGACAAACCAAAGGATCTTCGCCAGTTGACTGCATTATTCTTTCACGCCAGTTGCTCGGTTGCTGATCAAGTGAAAATTTAAGTTTAGCAATACCAAATAAAATTGATATTTGACCAATTAAAATTGGCAACAATTTGTTTTTAACAGCATTGGCGTAAAGACCATAATAACGAATTAGACGAAAATTTTTTTCAGGAATGTGTCTAATCATTCGTCCCATAAATTCTTCAACAGACAATGTTATCTGTTCGTTGACCCCGGCAATTTTGTCTTTATATGTAAAAATCACAATCTGTTTTTCTTTGTTGTAGTAATCAATTTTAGTTTCAGACAAACAAGGTCGTTTGGCATACCTGCCAATATACCTTGTTGTGTATTGAGCATTATCCAACCGTTCGCCAATATAGACATACCAAATCATTTTCCATAGTTTTTTTGACAATAAATAAAAGTTGCTAATTTTATGTTTTTGCCACCAGATGCGTTTGATACAATCAGGAATAGCCAACAATTTTTCTTTAGCCATTTGTCTAAGACTTTTCAACAGCAATCGTTTAAATTCAGTTTTCAAAATTTTTTCAGGAAAATAAGAACAATCTTTCCAAATGTTAAAATCCAGATTATCATCATTTTTCATCCCGCCCAAAGTAAGTAAAATATGAATATGCGGATGAAAATTCAGCTTTGATCCAAAAGTATGCATTACTGCGCAAATGCCAGGCAAAAAACTTTCTTTGTCACAGCATTTCATAACAGAACCAACAGCAGATTGAAACAAAAAATTAAGACATTTGCGATTGCTTGCGAAAAAGCCACCAGAGTTCAGACGGAGGACTGAAAACGAGATGATAATAAGGAACATTCAAAAATTCAGCTTGAGCTTTTCTAATCCAGTCGTCAGTCATCACCTTACCGCAGGAATTGCAAAATCTAGATTTGCAAGTATGCGCGACAAATTTTTCTTCACCGCAACAAGGGCATTGATATAAGCTATAACCCATTTTATCCTTATCCCCGCAAGCTAAAACCTTTTCAACATTTTCAACAACAACAGGACGAATATCAGCTTGATGCTTTTCAAAAAAACAAGACCAATTATCCTTAAAGATTTGTTTGATTGTATATTTTCCGCTAATTGTTTCTATCATATAGTGGAATTATACAATCAAACCAGTTTTTAAGAAAGACATTGGTTTTAGCCAATGCGCCCGAAGGGCTTAATTGATTTTTAGCAAAATAAAGAAATGTCGTTTAGTTGATTAAGAAAAAATTTTTTGGAATGACGGTTGGACATCAAACAAATTACAACACCACGCTA
>CAYPLD010000158.1:0-1699 GCA_964411485.1 uncultured Elusimicrobiaceae bacterium
TTTTTATATAATAAATAACATGGAATATACAAGTAAATTATATCTTTTTGTGGTTGGATTGTCCTTTATAATATCCTTGCTGGTAGCAGTTTTGGGCAGAACCACCATCGGAAAATATCTGATGGATACCCCATATGGAATAAAAAATCATAGTATGCCTGTGCCTCTTATCGGTGGTATCCAAATCGCATTGGCTTTTTATCTAACACTTATACTAATCAGATTCCTGACTGATTTCCCAACTGGCACTCTTCATACTTTAAGAGGTTTGTTTTTTGGTAGTTTTATCATTTTCGTGTCTATGGTTGTAGACGACATCAAAAAGCCAAAAGGATTGCATTATAGCTTGAAATTCGCATTGCAGATTGCGGCGGCTCTTGTACTGATTTTTTATAACGTCAAAATAAACTTTATAGAGCCGCCGCTACTGGCGAATCTAATAACGATACTCTGGGTCATTGGAATCACTAACGCTTTCAACATTATCGACATTATCGATGGATTATCCGCCTCAATAGCACTAATCGTAGCGATTGTTTTCATATTTATAGCGTTCCCACTAAACTTCATTTATGTAGCATTAGTTTGTTGTGCTCTTATCGGCGGAATATTAGGATTTTTACCCTTTAATTTATCCAAGCGAAAGAAAATATTTTTAGGTGATAGTGGCAGTATGTTTTTAGGTTTTGTTTTGGCTGGGGTATCGTTGAGCGTAAATTATACGGAAATAAACAATTTAGCAGTATTGAGTCCAATATTCATTTTCGCTGTACCTATTTTCGATACTGTATTTGTATCATTGATGCGTCTAAAAAAAGGTAAATCGCCTTTCAAAGGTAGTAACGATCATTACGCAATTCGACTTCGCAAAAAGTACGATTTTTCAAATATAAGAACTTTATTTTATAGTTGCACAGTGTGTATTATTTATTCGTTTTTTGTGGTATGGGCATCGCGTATTAGTTTGAAATGGGCATTAATTATTTACGCTATTATTTTTGTAGATTTAATTTTCGCATTCTTTTGGTTCAATAAAATGGAGCCACATAATAGATGAGTAAAAATGTAATCGTGGGTGGCGGGCTGTCTGGTTTGAGCTGTGCTTACCATCTCAAAAAATTAAAAAAAGATTATCTTGTACTGGAAAAAGAACCCAAGTTGGGTGGCTATTGCTCGTCGATAAAACAAGATGGTTTCACTTTTGACTATTCAGGACATCTGCTTCATATAAGAGAACAATACACTTTGAATTTGATGAAAAAGTTGTTGGGTAAAAATATCAATCGCATAAAAAGAGAGGCATGGGTTTATCTGCAAAATACATATGTGCCGTTTCCGTTTCAGACCAATTTATATGGACTAAATAAAAAAGTCATCACCGAATGTGTTTCTGAACTTTTGAAAACTTATAAAAAAAAGCCCGATAGAAAAAATTTGGATAATTTCAAAAGCTGGGCGTTAAATAATTTTGGTTCAGGGATTTGTAAATATTTTATGTTTCCGTATAATCAAAAGTTGTGGGGTAGGTTAGATAATTTGACAGCTCAATGGTGTGGCAAGTTTGTGCCAAATGTGAGTTTAGAAGATATCATCAAAGGTGCATATTCTGAACAAAAAAAAGCATTTGGATATAATAATTATTTCTTCTATCCAAAGACGGGTGGATGCCAAACAATTATTGATAGTTTTGCGAGCAAAT
>CAYPLD010000159.1:0-1691 GCA_964411485.1 uncultured Elusimicrobiaceae bacterium
GTGATTGTGTGATTGTGTGTGTGTGTGTGTGGGTGTGTGTGTGGGTGTGGTGTGTGAGAGAGTGCAAGTGTGTGTTGAAAATTCGGAGTGCAATATTACGGAATTGAAATTAAAAAGTCAAACAAAAGCTAGAATAATTAATAGAGAGTAATAAAAAGTCGGAATTTCTAAATCCTAATTATTTCACTGTGTTCAATGAGCTCGCTATGCTCAGTTTCTAATTATTTCACTTCGTTCAATGAGCTTTCCAACTAAGCGGATCGTTTCCTAATTCCTAATGGTTGTGTGCCAAATAAAAGTTTACCCTAATGGGTAGACAAAAATGACCAACAATAATAAAGATATATTTTGTAATTTAGGTATTAATAATGAAGAAAAAAAATCGATTGAGTTACGAAAAAAGGTGAATGAATTGCATTTTATATATGGTCATAAAAAGTCCTTTATCATGGAAAAAGAAGGTGTAAGTAAACCTTTCGTTACACGTTGGACTCAGTCACCTTATCAAGATTTTTCTGATGATCATCGAGGTTGGCCCAAGGGTAAATTTAGACTTTATTCCGAAGAAACTGCAGATCGTATCCATAAGATTTTTATTCAACTTAAGGAGGATCCCCATAACTATTATAATGGAGCCACAGCTGTTCTCCAGGAATGGCACAGGGGCTATCCAGAGGCCCCAGCGCCATCCTTGCGAACCATCGGTAGAATTATGAAAGATTTAGGATTAACTCAAATACGTAAAGGGCGAAATAAGGGAGCAGCAGCTTATTTATGTTATCCTGAATATACTATTTATACTGGTCTTGGTGGTCGTGTTTTAGAAGCAGATTTTGTTGGTCGTAAGCATATTCATGGACGTACTGCGCCAGTCAATTTCATTGGCTTTAGTTTTAAGAAAGAGCCACGCCTTCGCTATTATAAACGCATTGAATCACAGACGTCTAAGTATTTTATTGAACAGACAGAATTTTTCTTCAACAAGTTTGAAAAGCCGGACTACATCAAAGTGGATAATGCACTAGCGATGATTGGAAGTGCCTCTGGAAAAAGAAATATTTCATCATCAATGTTGTTCTTGCTCAACCATCATGTAGTTCCTATTTTTGCAGTTCCTCGCAAACCGTTTTCACAAGCATCAATAGAGGGGAACAATAGTGTTTTTTCCAGATTCTTTTGGAATAAACATGAGTTTTCAGACTTGGAAGAAATAGATCAAAAGCTAGCTTGGTTTAATGAATCATCCTTGAGATATACCAACTATAAAGTTCCAGAGAAAAAAGTCAAAATGTCCAATTCAGATTTTAATCCAGAGGTCATGTTTATCCGTCAAGTTGGTGAGAAAAATGGATCAGGATATATTGATGTTTTGAACGAACAACTAATCATCAGTCAAGAATACATAAACTATTTTGTTTTGGCTCGATGGTCACTTCGCGAACAAAAACTTTGCGTATTTTTTGAGAGAAATAAAGAGAGTATACTAATTAATGAATTTCGATTTTTAATCAATCGAAATTCATGGCGAAAAATTAAACAAAAAGGTAAACTTTCATTTGACCTATAACCATTAGGGGTTAGAAATTGGTATCCCTTATCCCATATCCCAAAAACAAATAATATGTATCAATTTCTCCCTCTGACCTTTTTTATTATATCTAATGTATTTTTTACAGTAATAGTCAGTACCT
>CAYPLD010000160.1:0-1687 GCA_964411485.1 uncultured Elusimicrobiaceae bacterium
GTTTTTTTAGATTTAGTAAAACCTAAATTTATTTTTTTATTACTTTCCGCTACTATTTTTGCTTTTACTTGACTTGCTAATTCTTCCAATTTTATCGTTGGATTTTCTTCTAATATCTCAATCGCTTTGTAATAATATCCATCTTGAATTAGTAAATACAAATCCTTCGCATTCTGATGTGTTTCAAGTATATCATCTCCTAACTTATTAGATAATTCTATTGCCCGATATCCAATTAAACTTAAATCAATATTTTTTGCTATTTTTATATTAAGAAGACGCATATCTTGTATCAATGTTTTTTCCAGCACTTTCTCATTAGACATTTCCCTTAATGTTTTCATAGATATGTTTAAGAGTTCTGACAACTCCTTATATGGCAATTCTTTCCCTACTTTTCTGACTGCTTTTAACATTAATTTGAAAGCTCCAACTGGAACTGATGGCATCACCGCAGGTGCACTCATAGATATTTCAATCTTTTTATCTACTAAATTCTCAATAGAATCAACCCCATAAACGTTATATGGTACTAGAAGGGCAACAATTAATAATTTACACACGAATGTCCTCATACATATATGATATTTAATGCAGTGTTTTAATAATAGGTACTTTAGTACTAGTCGCGTATAGTAAATAAGTACTATATAGAAAACCCCTCGTTCCTTATAAGGAACGAGGGGTAATTTGTTTTCTAAAGTAAAATTGAGATTGCCACGTCGTTCGCTTTGCTCTCTCCTCGCAATGACAAGTAGTCGTCGCAAGTTAAGAAAAAATTTGCACAAAAATCCTCGCAAAAAACATAAAAAAATTTAATTAAATATAGCGAAATTATAAGGCGATTGTATCTTCGAAATCTATGATAGTGCTCACGAAATCATCAACATTCTTGACCTTCATAAGTCGGTTTTTGATCGTATCATTAGACATCAGTTTGGAGAGCTTTGAAAGTATCTGAAGTTGCATCGTAGGTTCTTTGAGGGGAGTAATAATCAGGAAAATAATTTTTATCGGTAAATTAGTTTGGACGCATCTTATTTGTTTTTTCAAAATACCAGCACAAATAAGCGGTTTATCAATATTTATTCTTGCATGAGGAAATGCAATACCTTTACCAAAAACACACGATAATATTTCCTCTCTTTTAGCTATGCTTTTTTTGACATAATCTTTATTGAACATTGGTTTAGTTTTGTAAAGTTTATCTACCAATGTATTGAACGCGTGTATTTTTCCCTTTGCTAACATCTCCATAATACATGCTTTTTTTACGAAAATTTCATGAAGTTCTAATGGTGCAGAACTTTCGCTTTCATCTGATATTTCACCAACAAGTTCTTCTAAAATATCCTCGAGAGTGAGTAATCCTAATACAACACCTTTTTTATCTTTCACAAGTGCTTGATGCACTCTTTCACTTTGAAATTTTCGTAAAATATCTTCTATTTTATCTTCTTCCTTTACACTCAACATTGGATAGGTATATTTTTCGATAGGTGGATTAGCATCTACACCTAAAAATTCAACTGACACTTTTTTTATAAGCACATATTTTTACCAACTTTCTAATTTTTAACGTTCAACCGATGACGTGAAAATTTTCTTTGGTTTTATCTTTTTAAAAGTTTTGTCCGTTTTTCCGATTTTTTTTAGCATTCCCTCTTTGTTTTCTCGTAAGTACAGG
>CAYPLD010000161.1:0-1616 GCA_964411485.1 uncultured Elusimicrobiaceae bacterium
TGAAATATTAAAACCCTCGTCTTTTTTCCTATCGGAAAAAATCCACTCCCTTTACAAAAGGGAGAAAAAGAATTAAACAAATAAAAAAAATCGCTCCCGAAGGGGACAAGTATTTTCTAGGAAATTTTTGGCGAGAGCCTCGCCCCCCGATTTTCTTTGCGACGACTAGTCCATTCAGCGAATACTGCGAAGCAGTAGCAGGACTTTAGGAGCAAAAAAATAAAAATTTACAGAAAAGACGACGTTCAATTATTTTCCATTTTTATATTTCTTTTTAAGTAGTTTAGATACATGTAGTGGTAGCATCGTGTCTAAATCGCCACCCATAGAATATACTTGTCTAACTATACTCGACGATAAAAATACATAATTCGATGACGGCATCAAAAATACCGTCTCCATATCTTTATAAAGTTTTCTGTTAGTGTGAGCGATTTGAAATTCATATTCCAAATCTGACACAGCACGTAAACCACGAATCGCAGTTTTCGCACCAACTTTTTTCATATAATCAACAAGCAGACCAGAAAATTTATCAGTCCTGACATTTTTCATACCTTTAACCGATAAATCTATAAGTTTTTTTCTGTCATCATTGTTTAGAAGTGGTTTTTTGTTATTATTGATAAGCAACGCAACGATAACTTCATCAAAGATTCGGCTCGCTCTTTTGATAATATCTATATGTCCGTTAGTGATAGGATCAAAACTGCCCGGATATACAGCTATTGTTTTTGTCGTTTTAGTCATAATTTCACCAATATTTATGAGGTGCGGGCGGGAATCGAACCCGCGAATAGCAGTTTTGCAGACTGCCGCCTTACCACTTGGCCACCGCACCATTTTCTTCGTTTTTTTGGTAAATTTTTCCTTTTTTGCTCCTAAAGTAGATTGCTCGTATTCACTCGCTCGTTCCTTCCTACTAGTCGTCGCAAAGAAAGAAAAAATCTCCACAAAAAAACTTTGAAACACTATTTTCTTTAGTACATATACATTTTATCAAATTTATCGAGCATTGTCATTTTTGCTCTAACATATACCAATTTATCCAAATTTTTGATATAATTTATATAGAGTGTATTTTCATGCGGGTGTAGTTCAATGGTAGAACACTTGCCTTCCAAGCAAGACACGTGGGTTCGATTCCCATCACCCGCTCTTTACTGCGAATTTTGGCTAATTTTTTTGCCTCTTTTTGCTCAAGTACTGGAACTCGCGTTCGCTCGTTCGTTCCACTCGTACTCTTCGCAAAAAGTCGGCTTCAAAATTCACGTAAAATTCTTGGAAAACATAAGTCGTCGCAGAGAAAATAAAAATTTTTAGATTAATAAAACGTAAATGGTGGAAAAAAATGAATGTAATAACAAAAAGTACGAGATTTGTTAAAGAAGCATACGCAGAACTTGGTAAGGTAAAATGGTTCAGCAAGCAAGAGGTATTTCAAAGTACTATCCTAGTTGCGATAGTTGTAATCCTAGTTGCTGTATATGTCGGTGTGATAGATTTAATACTATCTAAACTTATTAGCATGGTATTAGGAGGATAGAATAGAAAATGTCAGAACAAGAAGAAAAAAAAGTTGAGAATACTCAAGAAAATTTCGAAAAACATTGGTA
>CAYPLD010000162.1:0-1604 GCA_964411485.1 uncultured Elusimicrobiaceae bacterium
GATAAAAAAGAAATCTGTTATGCTTTTGAAACAGCAGTGGTTGATACTTTAATATATAAAGTATTAGAAGCTGTCAAATATTATAAAATAAAAGCTATCGCCGTTGGTGGTGGAGTATCTGCAAATCAATGGTTGAGAAAAGAATTGATAAAAGAATCAGATAAAAGAAAAATAAAAGTATTTTTCAGCGAACAAAAGTTCTGTTCGGATAATGGTGCGATGATAGCATTAGCAGGATACATAAAATATAAGAAACTGCAAAAGAAAAATTCGAACATAGAAGTAAACCCTAATATGATAATAGATAGTTGGAGTAAATAATGAATTTTTGGGTATTATTAGATAGTGGCACAAATACAATAAAAAATTTCGAGAAATTGTTATGTCGTTTTAAGACGGAAAATCCGTCGATATCTATCAATTTGAAAGTGCTAACAAGAAAAGATATGTGGAAGAGTATTTACACTTTCAAACGTTATCTAAAACCTGAAGATGCACCTGATATAATCGAAATCCCACACTATTGGACGGCATTACTTTCTCGTTCAGAAATCATCGAAAACTTATCTTCTTTGGATAAAAAATTAAGTGTAGATAATTTTATTACTCCACTTCAAAAACATTGTTATAAGCCCGGCACAAAAAATATTTATTCTATCCCTTGGTGGATGGATGTATTAGCGATGCACTATCGTGTTGATCATTTGAAAGTTGTATCGGATAATCCAGAAAAGGAACTTGAAACTTGGAATGGGTTAATCGATGTTTGTAATAAACTAAAAAAGAAATTCAAAAATGTTGAAGATTATTTTCCTATCCAAAATGCGGATTGGCGTGGCTCGATTTCGATAAGAAGTATCTTTCCATGTTTATGGAGCAAAGGTGCGGATATTTTTAATGAAAAGCTCACAAAAAGTACGATTGAAAATAAAAAATTCAAACAAACAATGGCAGATTATTTAAGGCTTGCGACCGATAATTATATCCCAGTTCTAAAAGAAAGAGGATCGCTTGGAAATATGATGTTGGGTAAAGCAAGTATGGTTTTGACACGACGTAATGGTCTGGATATGTTTGAATCGAGTAAACATAAATTCAAAGTACAGACTACAAAATTTAGTCGATGTGGAAGCAAGAATATTAGCTACTTGTCGGGGATAAATTTAGCAATAATGAACGATGCAAAAAATAAAAAAGATGCATTAAAATTTCTAAAGTGGTTGACTAAATCAAAAAATCAAGAAGAATATGCAAAGTTGATAGAGGCATTTCCAACATCAAAAGTAGCGTTCAATAATTTGATATCAAATTCACCAGAACGTTTCCATATATATAAGGAAATAGTAAGAACTTCAAAGGTTTTGCCGAACATTTTGGTTTGTGGAACGGCGGTCGAAATTTTGAATAAAGTTTTAGCAGTTAATGTGCGAAAGATAGCAAGAGGAAAATATAAAGAAAAAGATTTATTTGATATGTTGGATAAATCTTCCAACGAAATAAATTATTTATTATCGTTATACAAGAAGTAAAAGATAAAAAGGTGAAAAAAATAAAATGTCATCCTGAATTTATTTCAGGATCTTGTGTTGGTTTGTCATTGCGAG
>CAYPLD010000163.1:0-1524 GCA_964411485.1 uncultured Elusimicrobiaceae bacterium
TGCATGTCCATGAGGCTTTTTTCTGGGAGTCTTGTTGACCCCATTCTGACTTGTACGAGTCCTATAATCATTTCTTTAAAGCTTTTAATGCTGTGAGGACTGTTTTATAAGGTCCTGCTTTTATTCCGAGGCCAAAAATTACCACAAAAATGAGGTAAATTAAACCTAAAAGACTAAGTGCTATTAGATAAACTATCCCATGTATGCTTTGCAAAATCGGCTCGAATGGATACGCTATCAAAATCGTGATAAAAGCAGAAATCGATACGACCAATGTAGAAGGGAGAGTTTTGAATAAATTTATCTTTATAAGAGGAATTAGTTTTATAAAAGCGTAGAAGAAAACGATGATGAAACTTGCTATAACTGCGTAAGCAGCCCCGTTAAGCCCATATTTTGGAACCGTATAAATCAAAAATCCTGCTGTTGTTATTAACTGCAATAATGTTGTTTTGAATCTCATATCGAAGTTTCCCAACCCATAAAAAATAGGGTTAACTATGTTAATAAAACCTCTTATCGGCATTGCTATAGCGAGCAGTTTCAATGGGCCTACCATATCGATCCACTTTTCCCCCAAAAACAGAGGCACTATCCTGTCACCTTCAAAAAGTATTACCAGCAAGAACGGTAGTGATATCAATAATGTCACGTCTACCATTTTCAAAAACCCTTCTCTAACTTTCGCCATTTCATCTTGAATCTTGGCAACTGCCGGAAATCCAACCTTCATTGTGACCTGATTCACGTACGAAGATGGCATTATTGAGATATCCCTTGCTTTCGCATAGACAGCCATATTCCCCGGACCGAGTAAATATCCTAAGAATGTCGTGTCAATTATGTTTGAGAAATAATTAATCATGTTTGTACCTATCACCCATTTCGCCTTATTGATTAACTCTCTCAATTTCTTTATGCGGAGATCCAGCTTTGGTCTATAAGGATGGATAATGTAAGTCATAATCGTCCCCGAAGCATATAAAGCAAAATTACCAGCTACAAGCGCCCATACCGACGGACTAATAACCGCCCAAGTTAGCGCAACAACAAGATAAGACACTTGTTGCACTATGTCTCTGGCAAAGATTTTTTTGAACTCTATCTCTTTAAAAAGAAACAACTGCCCAACATTATTAAAACCCTGCATAAGCAGAAATAGTCCACTGAAACATATCACCAATTCATGCCCTTCAACGTGAAAAAACTTCGCAATCAACGGAGAAAAAGCACACATAAGCACAAACAGCAAAAAACCCTTAAAAACATTGAATGTGAACGCCGGATTCAGATACTCATTTACCTCTTCTTTCTTCTGCACAAGCACGGTTTCGAAACCAGGTTCAAACATAATATTAATTGCTCCAACAACAAGCATCGCCGCGATCATAATACCGTATGTCTCCGGTGCTAAAATCCTAGCAAGCGTTACAAACGTAATAATGTTTATTAACCTTTGTGCAATAATCCCTATGGTCATCCACTTCGCACCATGGACAGCTTTCTTCAGTATGGTCATTATTT
>CAYPLD010000164.1:0-1521 GCA_964411485.1 uncultured Elusimicrobiaceae bacterium
ATAAAAACTTCTTTTTTATACGATAGTCCCATAATTTTATTGTACAATTTAATTATAAATTTATTTTAGGAGATTATTATGATAGGAATAATTGGTGGAAGTGGATTATATAATGTAGAAGGCTTGAAAAAGGCAAAAGATATTATTGTTAAAACACCTTTTGGTGCCCCTTCAGATAAAATTAAAACAGGCGAAATTGGTGGTGTAAAAGTTGCCTTTGTCGCAAGACACGGCAGAGACCACAGATTTTTGCCAACAGAAGTTCCGTATAGAGCGAACATTTATGCGATGAAAAAATTAGGTGCGAAAATCGTATTAGCATTTTCAGCGGTTGGAAGTTTGAAAGAAAAATTAGCACCAAAAGATTTTGTTTTTCCAGATCAGCATGTTGATAATACAAAAAATAGAGATTACACGTTTTTTGGTAATGGTGTAGTGGGTCATGCAGTTTTTGCTGATCCGTTTTGTAATTGTTTAGGTGATTTTATGTATAAACGTGCAAAAGCGTTGAAAATAAAATGTCATCGAGGTGGAACAATTATTACAATAGAAGGTCCACATTTTTCGACGAAAGCTGAAAGTAATACAAATAAAAAACTCGGGTATTCTCTTATCGGAATGACAGCAAGTCCAGAGGCAAAATTGGCTCGTGAAGCTGGATTGAGTTATGTGCCAATTTCAATGGTCACGGATTGCGATTGTTTACATGATGATGATATTGTTTCGGCAGAAACGGTTATGAAAAATATGGAAACTAATGTCAAAACTGCGAAAAAAATAATCTTGGATGTTGTTCCAAAAATCGGTAAGCAAAAAACTTGTGGAGTTTGTAATCAGAGTATGAGAAGTAGTGTGATGTCATCACATAAGAAAACATCAAAAGAAACTTTGAAAAAACTAAAAGTAATTTTAGATTAATTATTTTTTACGGCTGGTGAATCCGAGTATTACGCCTAATACTATCGATAATCCTGCTGCCATAAGTACTCGATATTCCGACGGTAACATAAACGTTATCGTGTGTACCGGTATCCAGAAAAATGGAATTGTTTTTAATATCAAAAAGCCAATAACTTTTTGATGGTTCATTGTGTTAATAATATTTTCTAGTTTACAATCCAAATTTGCACATTTCAATCCAATATATGTATCAGTGAAAGCGTGAAATGACATTACAAATGGTCCGACAACTGCGTTCATTATGAAACTTATCAAAAATGCTGTGAATAATGTATTACCCAAACCAAAGAGTAGTCCTTTTTGTTGTAAGTCGACTATCCCGTTTGCGAAAATCGGGAAATATATACTGGTCAAGACGCCGATAATACCCCAAATGAAGATTCTAAATAAAAAACCGGTCGGTTTTTGCCAATCGCCTTTGATTATCCGAATAGATAATAACTCACCCATGCTTGCCAGTATGCCGAATTTGATGAATCCCATTATATATGGATGTGCTTTTGTTGTTTCTACGAAAAGTACGTTTGTGTCGTGATTTATTAAAAATAATGCTATGGTGAT
>CAYPLD010000165.1:0-1510 GCA_964411485.1 uncultured Elusimicrobiaceae bacterium
ATAATAACCATGTTGTATTTTAAAACATACTAAAATGAAATTCTTTAAAGCTTTTTCAACAATCATCATAGATAATCACGGGATATTTCACAAGTATTCTTATTGTTTAGCATTTTTACATCTGTTTTCAACTGTCAGATAAACAGTGTACTGCATGTATATAGGTTTTTTATTGCTATTAATCACGACGTATATATAGTGCAATTACGAATTATTTTAGTTTGATATAAGTATATCTATATTCTATTAAAGTTTCCTTAAGGACTGTTAATAAAGTTGTTGATAAATGATTTAAAAATTATGTGTGATTTAGTGATATTTTATATAGTTTTATCACGGTAACTTAAATACGTTTGATATGGATGCAACTAATTTTTTTCTTTCACCGAGTTCAATAAAACAAAAACAATATGAGGCCTTGAGAATGTATTATGTAGAAAAGAAAACAGCCAAAGAAGTAGCAAAGATATTTGGTTATAAACATAGGGGATTCACCACTATTGTAACTGAGTTTAATAAAAAACTGAAGAATAAAAATGATGTTGAAGAAATGTTTTTTAAACCTACACAAAAAGGCAGAAAAGTATCAGAGAAAGTTATTGAAGCAAAAGATATTGTCATTGACTTAAGAAAAACCTATCGTTCTGTTGAAGAAATAAAAGCTATCTTAGACAGCAAAGGATTTAATATTTCAGAAAAGACAGTATACGAAATAATAAAACGAGAAGGTTTTTCTCGTTTACCAAGAAGAACAAAGTTAGCAAAACAAGAACTTCTGCAACCAAAAATACATGCCGATAAAAGTCATCGACTTTCTTTTGTTCCGGAAAAGTTTAAAAGCACATCAGCAGGAGTATTATGTTTACTACCCTATATCAAAAAATTTGGAATATCAGAAGCAATCCTTCAAAGTGATTATCCCGGGACAAAGACTATAGATAAACTAAGTTCTATCTTGTCGTTTATTGCACTGAAAGCGTCAAATGTCAGGCGATACAGTTCAGATGATTGCTGGTGCATGGAAAGAGGACTTGGTTTGTTTTCCGGTTTAAATGTATTGCCAAAAGCTTCCTGGTACACATCATATTCACACAGGATAACATCTGATATGAACTTGAAGTTCCTTAGATCATTGCATGAACTCTGGTTAAAAAATGACTTATTGGGCGACACATCTAATTTGGATTTTACAACAATTCCATATTGGGGAGAAGATGAACATTTAGAAAACAATTGGTCAGGAAAGCGAGGAAAAGCTATGTCCAGTATGTTGGCTATTCTTGCTCATGATCCTGACACGGGAATTATAAATTACGGTAACACAAATGTTACACACAAGAATGAAAGTGATGAAGTTTTAGAATTCCTTGATTTTTATAAATCAGGAAGATCTTCAGAAAAAGACAAATTAAAATATTTGGTTTTTGATAGTAAATTCACCAATTATGAAAACTTGAAGAAACTTGATAATCAGAAAGTCAAATTTGTAACCATTCGCCGAAGAGGAAAG